>NZ_CP055263.1:2062500-2147500 GCF_014217835.1 Metabacillus sp. KUDC1714 | reverse complement strand
GACAACCATGCACCACCTGTCACCACTGTCCCCGAAGGGAAAGGTATATCTCTATACCGGGCAGTGGGATGTCAAGACCTGGTAAGGTTCTTCGCGTTGCTTCGAATTAAACCACATGCTCCACCGCTTGTGCGGGCCCCCGTCAATTCCTTTGAGTTTCAGTCTTGCGACCGTACTCCCCAGGCGGAGTGCTTAATGCGTTTGCTGCAGCACTAAAGGGCGGAAACCCTCTAACACTTAGCACTCATCGTTTACGGCGTGGACTACCAGGGTATCTAATCCTGTTCGCTCCCCACGCTTTCGTACCTCAGCGTCAGTTACAGACCAGAGAGTCGCCTTCGCCACTGGTGTTCCTCCACATCTCTACGCATTTCACCGCTACACGTGGAATTCCACTCTCCTCTTCTGTACTCAAGTTCCCCAGTTTCCAATGACCCTCCACGGTTGAGCCGTGGGCTTTCACATCAGACTTAAGAAACCGCCTGCGTACGCTTTACGCCCAATAATTCCGGACAACGCTTGCCACCTACGTATTACCGCGGCTGCTGGCACGTAGTTAGCCGTGGCTTTCTGGTTAGGTACCGTCAAGGTACCAGCAGTTACTCTGGTACTTGTTCTTCCCTAACAACAGAACTTTACGACCCGAAGGCCTTCATCGTTCACGCGGCGTTGCTCCGTCAGACTTTCGTCCATTGCGGAAGATTCCCTACTGCTGCCTCCCGTAGGAGTCTGGGCCGTGTCTCAGTCCCAGTGTGGCCGATCACCCTCTCAGGTCGGCTACGCATCGTTGCCTTGGTGAGCCGTTACCTCACCAACTAGCTAATGCGCCGCGGGTCCATCTGTAAGTGATAGCTAGACGCCATCTTTCAATTCTGAACCATGCGGTTCAAAATGTTATCCGGTATTAGCTCCGGTTTCCCGGAGTTATCCCAATCTTACAGGCAGGTTACCCACGTGTTACTCACCCGTCCGCCGCTAATCTCAGGGAGCAAGCTCCCGTTGATTCGCTCGACTTGCATGTATTAGGCACGCCGCCAGCGTTCGTCCTGAGCCAGGATCAAACTCTCCAATAAAGTGTTTGATATAGCTCATAAATTTGTACTATATAGTACGTTGTTTTGTTAATTAAAAATTAACGTTGGCACGCTTGGTTTTGTTTAGTTTTCAAAGATCATTTATTGTCGTTTCGTTCAGAAGCGACTTTATTAATATAACACTTATGCTTTTTTACGTCAACATCTTTTTAAAAGTTTTTTAAAATATGATGTTAACATTTTAGGCGCTCGTTAGCGACGAATAATAATATAACATTTCTTTTTATTACGGTCAACTATAAATCTAATCTTTCTTCTTTATTATTTGATATCTTATAAAACAAACATAAAAGAAGTTCTCTTTTCTCCTTTAATGCTCTGAATTTTGACATATCACTCCTTCCTACAATTTCTGCCTTATCCAATAACGCTCTTACCTCGATTAATTCATGACAAAGAAGATCTTCTAATTGTACTCTCTCTTTTTCATTAAACAAATAATAAATCACTTTCTCCCCCCCTTAAGATTCATCTACCATTATTTCTAATAAATTTCTTTTCTAATCATTTTCATTAAAGGCCAAGCATAAACTTGTCACAAGAGTAAGTAGGACGAGGAGGACCATTATGAACCAGTTTCATGTCATTCATATGAAGAAAATTAAGCAACTTGCAATGATTATGATAGCAGCTTTTTTTACTGCGGGAATTTTGTATGTCGAAAATGTATTAAATTACCCGGTGTTTTCTACTTCCGATGGACCAAAAGCTATTTATAGAGGTGAAACAAAAAACAATGAAGTAGCATTAACCTTTGATATTAGCTGGGGTGATGTAAAGGCAGAACCTATACTAGATACGTTAAAAAAACAAAATATTAATAACGCAACATTTTTTCTGTCCGCTTCCTGGGCGGAAAGACACCCAGATATAGTTAAACGTATTGTTGAGGATGGCCATCAAGTGGGGAGTATGGGATATGCCTATAAAAATTACAAGGATCTCGAGCCAAATGAAATAAGAAGAGACTTATCAATGGCACAGGAAGTTTTTACAGAATTAGGTGTGAAGGATGTTACATTGTTACGACCACCTAGTGGAGGCTTTAACAAAGAGGTACTTTCTATAGTTGATAAACATGGTTACAGTGTTGTTCATTATAGTATTGATTCAGATGATTGGACGAATCCTGGCGTTGAATTGATTGTAAAAAACACCACATCTAAAATAAAAGGTGGAGATATCGTTCTTTTACATGCTTCAGATTCAGCTAAACAAACAAATAAGGCTTTACCAATTATCCTAAGCGATTTAAAAAAGAAAGGCTTAAAAAATGTATCTGTCGGTGATATCATCGCCAATGCAGATGCAAAGTCTTCCGAAGTTAACTGAAATAGGAAAGAGCTAGCATAAGCTAGCTCTTTTTTGATTTAATGAATTTAGGTAACATTAATAGTTGATACGCATTACAAACCTGTAAAGGGATTAGCATAAGTAATAACCAATCCTTCTCATTTACTCTTAAGGCAGGAAACCATTCTATGGTTGTAACCACAATCATAAAAAAGAGAGCAGGAATAAACGCCTCTTTATTTGTGTTCGACCTTTTTATTAATGCAATAATTACACCTACAACAAACACATAGAACGCCAAAAGTAGGTAAGGTAAAATTGTTTCATTTCCCTCTGCAAATAGCTGAAATCTGAAATAGATTAAATCGAATAAAACAAAAACAATTAAAATGATTTGGGCTAAATTCCACATGGATACAGAGCGAAAAATCCCTAAACCAAACCTATGTACTGTTAAGTAAGCAAAAAATCCCATTTGACTAATGACACTGAAAATTAATCCAACTCCAAAAAGCCAAAATAAGATTGAAACAATTTCAACTAAATTAAAGCTTATAAATAACTCTTTATACTCTGACCACTTTAACGCAAATCCAATTATCCCTGTTGTTAAACCACCAACAAGTAATGTACTTAGAAAGAAACGAACCCAATTTCGACTATTCACTACATTATCCTCCATCATTTACTCCTATTGATTTTACCAATCATTTATTAAAAATACCACATCATAAGCATTTTCCTCGTATAAATTCTCTTAACTAAATCAAAATATAAATAGCAAAACGTAAATAGAAAGGGGCTAGGATTACATGAAGAGATACTCGCTCCTCATGATTGTATCAATGGCTATTATTTGTTTAACGATCACAGGATGTGCACCTAAAGAAGAAGCAGGACAGGTAGATTACGAAGAAACAAAAAAGATGGTCGTTGATATATTAAAGACTGATGATGGAAAAAAGGCCCTCCAAGAAGTGATGAAAGACGAAGAAATGAAGCAAGTTCTTATAATGGATCAAAAGGTTGTAACTGAAACCATTCAAACAACATTAACATCTGATAAAGGGGCAAAATTTTGGCAAAAGGTCTTTGAGGATCCTAAATTTGTGGAGAGCTTTGCAAAAAGTTTACAAGAAGAGCACGAAAAAGTAATAAAGGAATTGATGACAGACCCTGAATATCAAAAATTACTTATAGAGGTTTTACAAGATCCTGAAATGGAAAAAAGTATTCAAACCTCTATGAAAAGCCAGGAATTCAGAAAGCATCTTCAAGAAGTGATAATGGAGACCCTATCTAGTCCTTTATATAAAGCAAAAATCCAAGATTCTTTATTAAAGGCTGCTGAAGAAGCTGGGCAACAAGGTAGTAGTGGTCAATCTTCTGGAAGCGAAAGTGGCCAGGAATCTGGTGAAAGTCAAGAGCAAGGTGGAGGAAACAGTGGTAGCTAATAGACTAAACGCACCTTGGTAAGCTAAAACAAGTCAATTAAAAAAGCGCTCAATGAGCGCTTTTTAAGCTTTTACAGGTATGATATTTGTTACCTGCTTAGCAATGGATTGATAAATTTGTCCTGTTGGATGATCCTCTCCATACACTGATGGAGCAAAGTCATCATCATCCCAATCAGGCTGCTGTAATGGAATCTTCCCAATAAGTGGAACGCGAAGCTCCTCAGCTAGCTTTTCTCCTCCGCCACGTCCAAATACATATTCCTTCTCACCAGTCTTTTCACTTTCAAAATAAGCCATATTTTCAATGACACCAACAATTTCATGATCTGTTTGAATGGCCATTGCACCCGCTCTTGCCGCTACAAAGGCAGCAGTAGGGTGTGGAGTTGATACAATGATTTCTTTACATGACGGAAGCATTGAATGCACATCTAAGGCAACGTCTCCTGTTCCAGGTGGTAAATCTAATAATAGATAATCAAGTTCTCCCCATTCCACCTCATTAAAGAAATTATTGAGCATTTTACCTAACATAGGACCTCTCCAAATTACAGGAGCATTATCCTCAACGAAAAAGCCCATTGAAATGACCTTCACCCCAAATCTTTCTACTGGGATAATTTTCTCACCACGTACAACCGGTCTTTTCGTGATGCCCATCATATCAGGTACACTGAAACCATAAATATCAGCATCAATTAATCCTACCTTTTTACCTAAACGCGCGAGTGCAACAGCAAGGTTAACTGAGACTGTAGATTTCCCAACCCCACCTTTTCCACTTGCAATTGCCAAAAAGGTCGTTTTACTACCTGCAGATAACAAAGAATCAGATTGATTTGAAGAGGGATCCTGATATGCAGCAATTGTTTCTTGCGGAAGTTCATGGAAGCGAAGTCCTACTGATTCAGCTCCCGCTTCTTTTACCTTCTCAACAATTTTCTGCTGTAGTTGAAGCTGTTCAGCCGTATTCGTTTTAGATATGCCTATTTTTAAGCTAACATGCGATTTTTCTTGTTTTATTTTTATTTCTTCAATTGCATCTAGCTCTTCTAACGATTTATGTAAAAAAGGATCTTGTAATTGTCCGATGATCTGTTTTAATTCTTCTTCTCGTAGCATAGTTACCACCCTTTTGATTTCGTTTACATAAATTATAACATAATTATTATCTTACCTAAGTTACTAACCTTGAAAAGTCTATGTCTAATTAATCAGGAGGATTATTTTCGTTCGAGAAGTATCGTAAAATACCGTTATATATCGATGCTGCAACTTTTTCTTGATATTCATCTGTGGCAAGTAACTTATCCTCTTGGGGGTTTGATAGAAATCCTACCTCTACTAGTGCTCCAGGTTTCTCAGTATTTTTAAGTAAATAGATTCCATCGATCGGTTTTGCTTTACGTTCAGTATTCTCGAGGTTTCTGCGTAGTTCATCTTGAATATATTTTGCTACATTTTCATTTTCAATAAATTTGCCGTGAAAAAAGGTTTGAGCACCACTCCATCTAGAAGAGGGAATAGCATTTAAATGTATACTTAAAAATAAGTCAGCATCAGATTCATTAATAATTTTAACGCGATTCTTCAAATCTTCTGCTTTTCTTCTACTGTAACCCGAAGTATCTTCATTAGCTAAATCTACATCTTCTTCTCTAGTTAATAGCACCAGCGCACCTTGTTCTTGTAAATAATCTCTTATTTTCAGTGAAATGCTTAACGATATGTCTTTCTCTAATGATGAGTTTCCTACAGCACCACCATCTGGTCCACCATGGCCTGGATCCAGATAAATAACCTTTCCTGTAAGTGGCAGATTCCATGATTCCCATGATTTATTATTGGTGAATTGCCACTGGAAAAGGATTAATAACAATACAAACCCTGCTATAAAACCAAGCCACTTTATCTTTTTATTCATATTATTCCCTCCTGCTCGTCCTATCTTCTTCAATATATGGGACAATTAGGAGGAATATGATAATGAAGTGATGTGATGCTATCTTTTAATGTAACCGCAATTTATATCGTTTTTCCCCTTTAGTAAACCCAAGTTTCCACCATGATTGAATATAATATTCACATGCAAAATAAACTTCTCCAAAGGAAATATCTTTCTCAGTCAAATTACCCCAGTTAATAAAATAATCATATAAATCATCAATTAACCGTTTTTCCTCCGACTGACATCTTTTATTAGCTGACTGCATCGATTCACCATAGTATCCAAAACGGCTATACTTTGCACCAAGTAAAAATGCCTCAATTGCAAAATCAATACATCCATCTTCAATAACTTCCTTTTTACCTTTACCAGCGAAGCTTCCAAAGCTACCTTCAATACCACTCTTTATTTCTGTTAAAGAAAGCTCCCTAAGCATTCTTTTCTCATATTTTAATTCTTTTTGGTGTCTCTTCTGCTTTAAAGAGATAATATCGTTCATAATAGAAGCCTCCCTTTGCTTTTATTGTTTGACCGGCTATATTTATCATTCGAGAAAACTCTTCCAATTTTATTTTCAGCATGGTTCTCTTTCAGTTCGATAAGAATAGAAATTAAAAAAAGGAAAAAACCACACGGATAACCGCTGATTTTTCCCTTCTTTTTTCACAATTATATTTATTATTTATTTGCCTCTGCTAAATTAGATACTTGTGAAGGAGTTAGCGCACCTTCATAAATACGTAATTCGTCCATTAATCCCTTGAATGGCGTGTCCCAATAATTAACACCTAAACCAAAGCTAGAATCTGTAGAAGTAAATATATTTGGGAAGTTCGTTCCCGTAAACTTTTGAACACCATTAACATAGACATTAATCGTGCCGTTATCAACGGTAAAAGCCAAATGTGACCATTCATCATTATTAATCTTCATACCCGCTGCAGCATCATACCAAGTACTACTGCCCGACCATACCATGGTACTGCCATTTGCTGGTCCATTCGGAACTAGACTCAACCAGTTATTACTATCTTTAGCTCCAAAGAAAGTTGTTGTATACATAGTTAACTGCTCCGGTTTTAACCAAAGTGATACAGAATATGTGTTGCTTGAGATAAGGCCATTTGGTAAGCGAATTCCTGATTCTCCGTTAAACACCGCGGCTTTACCAGTCTTACCGTTCGCATAAGTGATTGTGCCACCTTGATTATCAATTCTATTACCTGTTATTGTACCTGTCTCAAAGTTGCCTGTTAGTTCATTTAGCCCATCTTCAAATGAATATTGTGCAACCAAGCCAGCCTCTTTGTATGGCAGCACAGTAATTTCAAAGCTTTTTGTTTTCGTTATATCACCCTTTGTGATAGTTGCAGTAAGTGAAGCAGTCACACTTTTAGAATTAACTTCTGGACGATTTATTACACCAGACTCAGTTACAACACTAGAATCTGAAGTCTCCCACGAAATTTCTGTGTGTCGAGTTCCCTCAGTAGGAAGTGTTAAATTTGAAATAACATTCTCTGTATCTCCAAGACTCAAATCTTTTAAAACATCTTCTACAATTTCAACATCAGTTTTATTAAGTACTTTACTTCCCCAGATTGATACCCCTTCTTTTGAAACAGCTGTAAATGTCATCACATATCGTTCAGATGTTGGGTCCCATTGACGTACAAATACACCATCATAGGTATCTCCATCAACTGTAATTTCCGCTTGATTATGACTCGTCTTTTTCCAAGTACCCTCTACATCACCAGTAACTGTATTGTCCTTATTTAGACGAATGAACACAGATTTATGGATGTTGGCAGAAGTATCCTTTCCTTGGTTTATAAATTTGTATTCTCCAATTAGATCTTGTCTATTAACTTTATCATTCGTTTCACCTGCGTATCGGTAAGGTGCAACCACTGGCCATCCATCTTTGTTCATAAACATTTGATGAATTCTCAACTCATGCATCTCACCTGTTTCTGGGAAGCGTGTATGAAAGACCAAAAATTGCTGACCTGTTTCAGAATCATAATAAACAGAATTATGACCTGGAGAAAGATAGCCATAACCTATACCTGTACCAGGGTCCCCAACTTTTCTTTCGAATAAGAAATTACCCATAAGCTTCATACCATATGGAGAATGATCTACATTACCTGGTAGAACAGCATTTTTTCCTTCTGCATCTACATAAGGACCATCTGGACTAGTTGATCTGAACAATCTCATATTATAACCACCATCTGCACCTAACCAGCCATAAGTAACATATAGGTAGTAATAGCCTGTATTCTTATCATAAACAATATAAGGGCCCTCACCTGATTTTCCATATCCTCCAGCGATTTTTGTTCCAAAGTAGCGATCAACAAGCCTACCATCATCGGTAGCTCCATCTTCACCTGGATAAATCGCTTGTCCAGTGGTTTTATCGATTTCAAGCATAAATATTCCACCAGACCAAGAGCCGTATGTCATCCACAGTTTCCCGTCCTCGTCATAAAACAAATTAGCATCGATTGCATTCGGGAAGTTACTATTTGCATAAGATCCATTACTATTAAACCAATCAGATCTTGGTCCTGTTAATGTACCGTTTTCAATCAGCTTATTAATATTGGTATTCGTCCACTTCTTATTAACCTTACTATTTGCATCATACTCTTCATTTTTAGTAAAACCAGAATATACAATGGTATCAACATCCTTATATGGTCCCTCTATATTTTTAGATACAGCATAACCAATAGCAGAACGTATATAAGTAGAAGATGCACTATAATAAGTCATATAGGCGCCTTTAGTTCCATCTTCATTTACATAATCTTTATTCCAGAATACGTCCGGAGCCCATACTGCGTAACCTCCTTTGCTATCAGAGTCATTTTCACCTGCCCAAGCAAAAGAACCCGCTAAATTTTTAGATAAATCTCCATATATCACATTTCCTGGAGTAGTGTAGCCATTAGCAAAGCTTGTCCAACTTTTTAAATCCTTTGACTTAGCGGCCTCAATATGAGAGCCGAACACATAATATGTATCACCATCTTTTATTATAGAAGGATCGTGAACAGATACATTTTTAAACACAGGTGCTTCCCCCTGGTAATCAGTATTTGGTTTGTTACTATTTTCACTAGCCTGATTAACTTGTTTTTCTGTCCCTAAGCCAAGTACAATACTTGGTATCATTACTACAAGAATGAATAAAACAAATGTGGATTTTCGTACGAAATTTTTTCTCATTCTGATGTTCCCCTCTCCTTTATGGAAAAACAAATAAATGCAAATCTAATTATTGAACAAACTATGATATTCAAACACGTTTTTTATTCGTACCTTATTGTTAGTAATTAAATTGTTGTATTTTTCTCGGTGTTGTAGGTTAAGACAGGGATGTTGACATTAATTAACATGTAGCTTTGATCTACATTGTCAATAATGTAGTTTCTGAAGTTTATGAATTTTTTTGAGCGAAGTTAAATATATGTTTCTATCACAGAATCCCCCCTGTTAGACCAAAGTAATTAAAACGCTTACATTTAGTTGATTAACATATATGTTAATAACTTAATAATAATATAAAACACAAAGACCCTCAAGAGGACCTTTCTCTTATTTTGAAGAAATTGATAGTTGGATTTTTTACCTTTATTCCTTGATAATGTGTAGGGCTTCTTGTGACCTTCCTTAATGACCAGTATATTTAAAAGCCATTTTGTTCATAAAAATGCCCTCAAACAAAAAGTTTGAGAGCATAAACGTAATATAATTTACATTTTCAGGACTTTGAAACTCCAGTAATTAACGGTTTGAGAATGAGGTATGGGGTAATCCCCCCTTTACAATGTCTCCTTTTTCTCTTTTTGGAACCAAGTCTCTAGCAGCTCCTTCTCTCTTTCCCTTGATATCCCCGTTTTTCGTTCTGAATCCTGTCTGGTTTTCTCCCATTGATATACATCTTGAATAGTGTCTTTAAGCGGTCGGAAGGAAAGACCCGCGTTAACAGCTTTTTCTACACTAATGAAAGAAGCTCCTTCCCATGGCTCTGTTTCTCCTTCTAATGGGAAGTGTTCAGGAATCCATAAAGGCATTTCCGTCCATGGCTGTATGTTATGATCCAATATAAATTGTTCATCTGCCCATACAAATTCGGCATCATCGTTTGTGACAGCGTTACATGCGTTCAATAGCTCTTCCATCGTCAATTCATCATCCGGTCCTGTTACATTGAACGTCCCTATTTTTCTGTTTTCTGCCATATCGAATACCCATGTTGCTACATCTTTTACGTCAATCAATTGAACTGGACGATCAGGTCGTCCTGGAACCAATACCTTTTCACCTTGTGCTACACGCTGTACCCAATACGGGAGCCGATCCGTATAGTCAAAAGGGCCGACAAGCTGCCCAGCTCTTATATGCAAAACATGCCCTGGCCAATGCTTCTCCGCCTCTGCTTCACAAAGTACTTTCAAAGCTCCGTAATACTCGTATGGAGAAATTTCCCCCTCCTCAATGTCTTTCAATTTATTAGCAGGCAGCATGGATTGTAAATGATAGTCTTCGGTAATATTGGGCGGAATCCAATCTTTATAAACAGAGATGCTGGAGATATATGTATAATGTTCAATATTATCCCCGAGTACAGCAGCAATTTTTTTGATTTGATGAGGAGCAAATCCGCATGTATCCATTACAACATCCCATTTCCGGTTTTCCAGCTGTGATACATCACTGTCTCTATTGCCGATAAGCTGCTCCACATCAGGAAAAGTCTCTATATTGGTGCCGCGATTAAATAAAGTGATTTCGTGCCCTCTTTTCAATGCTTCTTCTACCAAAGCTCTTCCCAAAAAACGAGTACCTCCTAATATCAGGACCTTCATAATCGTTTCCCCCATTCAATTTAATAGCCTGCAAAATACCTTTCTTTTAAAGAACGTTTTTCCTATGTAAAAAGTTACGGGGAGTATGAAAAATTTATACCTTTTATTAAAGGCGCCCGATAGCTGAACAAAACGAAAAGGACTGTCCTATATGAGACAATCCTTTCATTACATCATTTTTTTCATTCTATAATTTTCAAACTCCTTCCTTTAGATGCCATAACTTTTTATTTAATCTAGGAGTATACAAGACTAGGAAGCCGGATCGCCCAATCGTATAGATGATGAAGGCAAGCCATAGGCCATGATTATGCCAGATAGGAGTTACTGTGATTTGTATAATGATATAGATAAACATTGCGTAAATCATAGAGTTTCGTACAGGGGCAATTTCAGTTGCTCCTGTAAAAACACCGTAAATGACAAGCCCAAAACAAGCAGCAAAAGGATAGATGATAAGCCATACTCCATACTTTGTTGAAAGTTCGATCACGCTAGGAAGGTTTGTAAAAAGCTCAATAATTTGTTCTTGAAGTAATCCATATATGCTAGCTATAATAAAAGCCGTTATCACTGACCATTGCCTTGATAAACTAAGTATTTTTTTATATAATTTTTTGTCATTTGATCCTACCGCTTTGCCAACAAGAATACTTGATGCGTTGGCAAATCCATCGAAGAAATAAGCCATTATGTAATGGATTTGAAATAATACAGCATTTGCCGCTAGAAATTCAGTACCAAACGAAGCACCTTTTGCTGTAAACATATTAATAACGACTAATAAACAAATTGTTCGAATAAACAAATCCTTGTTAACGTTAACCATCTTTTTCATAGACTGGGTATCTATAAGTGTTTGAATGGATGGTATTTTCCATTTAAAAGGTGATGCTTTAAAAACAATAAATAAACCTAATATGAAGGCTGTAATTTCAGCAATCAATGTGGCCGTAGCAACCCCTTTTACTGCAAAAGAGAAGACATGGACAAAAAGTATGGCTAAACTCATATTCAAAACATTCATGAACACTTGTAAAAATAAAGATTCTTTAATCTTAGCCATCCCCATTAACCAGCCAAGAATAACGTAGTTCATTAATGTGAAGGGTGCTCCCCAAATTCGAATTCGAAAATATTCAACGGCAAATCTACTCACATCCGAATCAGGGGCAATCATTGTAAGAGCAGCGTATTCAATCGGCCATTGTAAGAGAATAAAACAAATACCTACGATTACAGCTATTAAAAATGGACGAGATAATGCAAGTACTCCTTGAGCCGGATCACTTGCTCCGTTAGCTTGTGCGGCAAAAGCAGATGTACTAACCCGTAAAAAACCGAATACCCAATACAACGTATTAAAAATAAGGGTTCCAACTGCAACACCTCCAATATATGCTGGATCAGGAAGTTGCCCGACAACGGCTGTATCGACAGCACCTAATAAAGGCGTCGTCATAGTTGAGATCGTTAATGGGATCGCCAAAGCAAGGTACGCACGATGATTCATCCAACTATCCTCCTTTTAAAATTATTAGATATAACCAAAACAAAAGCCCCGATTATGTGAATGAAATCGAGGCATTCGAATAAATATAAAAACTTTTATATTAAATATGACTAACCCTTGTTCTAATTGAACGAAAACGTGGATGCTCAGCAAGCATGGACCCTCTCATCTCTTTTACTACAGGGTGTTCTGAAGTAAAGAACTGATTTTTTGAATCGTAAAGCTCGACTAATTTTCCTTTTTCTAGTACACCCATTGTATCACTAATCGAATAGGCAGCTTTAATATCATGTGTAATAAAGAAATAAGAAAGTCCGAAGTCTGCTTTTAGCTCCCCTAGTAATTCTAAAATAAGTGTTTGGTTAACCATATCTAGACTACTAACTGACTCATCTAGGACTATCAGCTTTGGTTTGAGGGAAATCGCTCTTGCAATATTGATCCTCTGCAATTGCCCGCCACTAAATTGATGCGGGTATTTTTTTAAGTCTTCTTCACTCAATCCGACCCTTTCCAATAATTCAACAATGGTGCGTTTTTGTTCAGCTACTGTCAGCCTTTCATAGTTTTCTAAAGGCTCAGCAATAATACGTTCGGCAGTCATGCGAGGATTGACTGATGAGTATGAATCTTGAAAAACAGCTTGAAGATCCCGACGGATTTTTTGACGAACATGCTTATCTGCAGTATAAATATCGTGCCCTTGAAAAAGAATTTGTCCCTTTTGTGGTCGTTCCAAACCAAGAATCACTTTTCCTAATGTACTTTTACCAGCTCCACTCGTACCAAGCAATCCTAAACATACCCCTTCCTCAATAGAGAGTGAGATACCTGAAAGTACTTTTTTAGAACGGTCTTTCCAGTTGAAAAACGATCGGGACCCGTAGCTATGAGTTACTTCATTTACTTGTAATAAACTCATTTATTCACTCCTTTTAAAGGCTAATCATAATTTCAAGCAAAATGAATAATAGAATCCTCTAAATGTAATCTTGAGCGTGCATTTAAAAGTTTTTTCGTATATTCATGCTGTGGCTCATCAAATAGCTGAAACACATCCGCTTTTTCTACAATTCTGCCATTCTGCATAACGGCTACTTCATCTGCCATTTCAGAAATAACGCCGAGATCATGGGATATTAATAAAATGGCTGAATCATATTCAGAGCGAATTTTATCTAAGTGGCGCAGCACTTTCTTCTGATTATTTACATCAAGTGCGGTTGTTGGTTCATCCGCAATAATAACAGCTGGATGTAAGCATGCTGCAATAGCGATCATCACCCGCTGAAGCATACCCCCACTCAATTGAAAGGGATAGTATTTTAAAAGTTTAACAGGCTCTGGTAAGTTCACATGATGCATCGCCTCAATGGCAAGCTCTGTTGCTTGTTTTTTATTACAAGGTGTATGTGAGCGAATCGTTTCGATAAATTGATGACCTATAGTAAAAACTGGTGTAAAAGCATTCATCGGATTTTGCATAATAAACGCTATATCCTTGCCACGGATCTTACGCATTTCTTTATTGTCTAAATCGTTCAATTCACGTCCTTGTAATACTATACTACCTTCAGTGGTTGTCGTTTTCTGATCAAGAAGCTGAAGAATGGACATACTTGTAACAGTTTTACCGCATCCACTTTCTCCAACAATACCAAGTACCCTACCACGCTTAAGCTCAAAGTTTATATCTTTGACGATGGTGGTAGTACTATTTTTTGTTTTTACCTTTACATGTAAATCTCTAACTTGTAGCACACTCGACTGTTCTGTTTCCAATACTCTCATTCCCTTTTAAAATCGACGTTTGACACCATAACGTTCTGATAAGGCTTCGCCCAATAAATTGAATGTTATAATAACGATCATAATGATCAAACCCGGATAAAGCATTAATTCTGGATTCGTCCGAATATACGATTTTCCTTCATGAATCATTGCTCCCCATTCAGGTGTAGGGGGTTGTACTCCTAATCCTAGAAACGACATCGCAGATATATCCATAATCGCCCAGCCCATTTCTAATGTACCCATGACGACAAGGGGCGGGAGTACATTTGGAACAATATGATTTTTAATAATCTTCCATTGAGAAGATCCACTTATTTTCGCAGCTGCAATAAAGTTTTGTTCTTTCAGACTAAGAACCATTCCTCGGAACATTCTTGCGTAGTAGACCCATTGCACAAGCATTAACGCGATAATTACTTGCGTAAGTCCAGGTCCAAATATACCAACAAGTCCAAGAATAAGGATAAGACTTGGGAAAGCCATGACACCATCGCAAAACCGCATTAAAACTTGATCAACAATGCCGCCCTTGTACCCTGAAAAGGTGCCAACAAGTAAACCAATAAGGATGGATGTAATGAAGATAAGCATCGCGAAGCCTAAAGAAAGGCGTGCCCCATATAAAATCCGTGAAAGGTTACATCTTCCTAAATGATCTGTTCCTAACGGATAAGCCCAAGATGGCGGCTGAAGTTTATAAGCTAAGTTGACCGCAATTGGATCATTTGGTGCAATCCATGGCGCAAAGATCGCAATGATCACAAGAATACTTAATATAATCGTACATATCGGAATGACTTTTTGATTTCTGAATATCTTAGGTATGCTTATGATCATTGCCGGTGCCCTTCTTTCCTGGAAATACGCGGGTCAATATACATTTGAATTAAATCAACAAGTAAGTTACTTATAATAAATAAGGTGGCTGCAATCAGCACATAGCATTGAATGACCGGAATATCACGATTAAATATTGCTTCAATAAAATAACGACCAAACCCTGGCCAAGAAAAAACAGCTTCAACGATGATGGTTCCAGTCAGTAATTTCCCAAGATTCATCCCAAGTCCAGTAATCATCGGGGAAATAGCAATCCGTAAGACATGCTTGGCCATAATCGTTATTTCGTTAATTCCTCTTGTCCTGGCAAATAGCACATATGGCTGTTGCAAATTATCAAGAACACTTGCACGTAATAATCTTGTATAGATGGAAATTAAAGGAAGTGCCAGTGTAACAGAAGGCAGAACAAGATGCTGCCATGTCCCAATTCCTTCTACTGGAAAAAGGTCCAGTTTAACAGAAAAGAAAAAAATTAAAAGATAACCGAGCCAAAAGGAAGGAATCGATGCCCCTAAAAACGAGAGAATCCGGCTAAAATGGTCGATTAGGCTATTTTTCTTTACTCCAGCAAGGAAGCCTAGCGGGATACTCACTAGTACAGCTATAACGATACTTCCTAAAGCAAGCTGGAAGGTAGCTGGTATTCTCGTCATAACCTCATCCAAAACTGGCTTATTCGAAAGATAAGATATGCCAAAATCAAGTTGGCATATCTTCATAATTGAGCTTACATATTGGTTGATGAATGGTTGATCTAAACCAAACTCCTGTCTTTTTTGTTCCAAAATTTCATCGGTCGGTTGAATATGGGCGGCTGCTAAGTAGGCCTCAGCCGGGTCTACCGGTGAAAGGTGAATCATTCCAGTTGTAAGAAGTGTAGCTAAGAGAAAAACCGGAATAATCGATATCATTCGTTTGAAAATATAGGTGCCCATAAAAACCTCCTGCTACTTACTGCTCAATGCTAATTCCCGTGAATGGATGTTCGTCACGATTAGCAGGGAAAGTAAAATTAGTAACATCCTTCTGATAAATGGCTGTTTTCTTAACATAAGAGATCGGAATAATTGCTCCCTGATCTTGGATTGATGTTAAGATCGACGAGTAAAGCTGTTGGCGTTTTTCCTCATCTGTCGTTTTTGGAACCTCTGCGATTTGTTTAAGTAATTCGGCTTTGTTCGGATATGCTGATATTGCCTCATTAAATCCAAATCCTTCTGACAAAACAATGTTTAAGAACGTATGAGGATCATAAGGAGCTCCATAGTTACTAAAGAAATTAATATCAAATTTATTATCTTTAAAGCGCTGAATTTGCTCCGTTAATTCAACTCCAACAATGTTTAATTTCACACCAATGGCTCCCCACTCAGCTTGAAGCGTTTCTGCCATTGTTTTTTGAATCGATTCTGCTGAATCATACATTAAATCGACTTCAAGAGACTGTCCATCTTTTTCACGAACCGCTTTTCCTTTAGGAAGCGTCCATCCTGCTTCATCTAATAACGATTTCGCCTTTTCTACATCATAATCAATGACCTTAGCGTCATTACCTTTCGTGTAAGGGAGGTTTGTGGGTAAAATATAATCTGCTTTTTCCTCATAACCAGATGTAATTCCTTCAACAAGTACTTCTTTATTAAAACCATAATGTAACGCTTGACGTACCCGTTCATCGGAAAGCTGTTCTTTCGTTGAATTGATGACTAGCTGTCTTGTTGCAACTGGTTCTGAAATGCTCGTTTCATAATCTCCCGTAGACTCCAATTGTTTGAAAGCATCTAAACTGATCACACCTTCTCCATAAATAAGGTCTAGTTCACCTTTTTCAAAAGCAAGTACCCTTGTTTCTGCATCAGGAATGATTTTCACTTTTATTTTCTCTGCTTTGGGAAGCTCACCCCAATAATTTTCATTGCGTTTGTAAATAGCATATTCATCAACTTTATGCTCTTCTAAAATCCATGGACCTGTACCGACTGGTTCAACAACACCTTTTGAAGTATCACCATCTTCAGGAAATCCAGCTTCACCTAAGAAACGAACTGGTCGAACAACAGCTAACTCCTGAATCGTTGGATAATAAGGTTCAGTTAATGTCAGTTTAAACGTATTTTCGTCGATTACATCTGTTTGATCTATTTTCGAAATAAAACCTAACCAACTATGTAGTTCAACATTATTTAAAATAGTATCAAAATTCTTTTTCACAATTTCTGCATTAAAGCTTGTCCCGTCGGAAAATTTCACATCTTGACGTAGATGAAAGGTATATTCCTTACCGTCGTCTGAAATATCCCACGACTCTGCTAGATGCGGTTTTAGCTCCCCTCCATCTTGGTAGCTTACTAACGGTTCATAAACCATCGACTGTGCAAATAATTGTGAAGGATTATAAACATGAGGATTCATTTCTCCTACATCTCTCGGCCAAGCCATCGTTAGCATGTTGTCCTGATCGCCTTTTGGCGCTGAGACATTACTGGCATTTGTACAACCAAATAATAGTGTTGATAATAATAAAATAAGTACAGTTATAAGCAAAGTTTTGCGGCTATTTCTTTCATTAAACATAATGTCTTTCCTCCAGGTTGCTAATGATAATCATTTTCAATTGTAATGAGATTGCATGATGCTGTCAATACAATGTCGGAAGTTTTTGAAAATTATTTTATACTATTCAGCTCCAAATGCTATAAACCTCAGCAAGCGTTGAAGGAGTATAAGTATAAATAAAAAAGACCCCAAACCAAAAGGTCTGAGAGCCTTGAACGTAATATTAATGTTTTGAGAACTGAGGTGCACGACGAGCGCCTTTAAGACCGTATTTTTTACATTCTTTTTCGATGTGTTTTCAACCCATTTAACGAAACATCAAAATCCTTTATTAATAAGGATTTAATACTTTTTCAATTTCAATTGATTTCATTAAAATGCATCAAAGGGTATTCAAAAAATCATATGCTGACAGGCAATATATATTTCATGACGCTACCCCAAAAGGTATAAATTATTATTAAATATTCGTTAATCTATTCTTTATTAGAGCTTTATCTAATTCACGTACTTTATCATATGACTTTAACAGTGGCTCAGGGATCAATGTTCTCCCGTAATCCCAAGCATTCGTTTCTATTTTAGATTTAAGCTTTTCTATTTCTTCTTCGTCACCATACATTAGAGTCCTTAAATCATGTTTGTTTTTCTTAAAATCTAAGTAATAACCAATCACATGATAAAGAAGAATTTTAACAAAGTTTTCATCTGTCTCTTTAATTCTAATTTTACTGATATAACCGTTAACTTGAAGATAATTAAATTTTATAGTATTTGTCGATACGTTATAACTCATAGGTACCGTGAGATTATTATTAAATTCATAGTTAATATTTAAATTGTGCTTATCTAATGTATCTTTAATGATCTTCTCAATATTCCATGTATAAAGCATTTTCTATCACTTCCCTTAAAGTGTATAAAACACCTGTCATTTTACCTTTATGTGCATCTAACACTACTTCAAATTCTCCGTAGTAAATAAGAATGTCTTCATTTAACTTCTAATACTTTCCATATGTCTACCACAATATTTAATTTCTATTAGTATTACTAATACAATACTAAGGAGCAAATCAAATAACACCTTAAAATCATTTGTTTTAATTGATATATAATTCTAATTAATAATGTATCTTATGTGGGGATCTCCTCTTCTTATAAAAAAACGTTAAAGACTGAAATTCAAAACACAATTAAACAAAAAAAAGAGCCTTAAATAGGCACCTTATTTACGGAATATGGAGAAAAGCCCACCCCAATTCCCTTTAGGTTTTTGTATCGCTTCTTCTAAACGATTATTAAAATCATTTTGTGAACGCCATTCTTTTTTCTGTTCATCCCGCATATTTTGTATTTCTTTTTGTAAGAATTCACTTTTTTGTTTTTCTTGTTGCAGCAATGTTTCGTAATGGATCTTTTGTTGTTCAGTTAATTTTTCAATTTTAGCATGAGTTTTTTGCGATGAATTTCCAATACTAGAACTTATAACATGATGATCTTGCTGGAGCCGGGAAACCGTTGTTTTAAGCTCAGATATACCGTTTGTCAGTTGGACATTCATTTCACGTGTGGCTGCGAGTTCATTGGCCAAAAACGTTAAAAACTCTTTTAATTGATTGGGATCCTGAGGTAAATTGTCATATGTATCGGATATCGCAATCTCTGTTTCATTGGATCCTTCTAATCTTTCTTTTTGTTGGTACACAAGGTCTTTAGCTGTATTGTCTAGGGGCTTGTCCGTATCGCGTAACGCTATAAGTGCCTGGATGTCGGATTGAACAAAGATACGCCTATCGCCATCTTTTAAAAACTCATATCCATTTCTCTCTAAGATTTGGCCATACTTTCGAACAGTTGGTGTTGCAATCCCCACTTCTTCTGCCACTTCCTTGGAAGAGAAAGCTCGTTCATTTGATTGTATATCATTTCGCATATCGGACCTCCTTTTCTATTAAATATGAAGGTTTTTTGATAAATTCGCAAGTTATATCACCCTGCGATACGAAACACTTATAACATGATGATCTTCTAAAGCCGAGAAAACGTTGTTTTAAGCTGTACCACACCGTCTTTTTAGGTTAAATTGTCATATGTACGGATATCGCAATCTCTGTTTCATTGGATCCTTCTATCTTTCTTTTTGTTGATACACAAGGTCTTTAGCTGTATCGTCTTGTATCGTCTAGGGGCTTGTCCGTATCGCGTAACGCTATAAACGCTTCGATGTCAGATTGAACAAAGATACCCATATCGCCATCTTTTAAAAACTTATATCCATTTCTCTCTTAGATTTGGCCATACTTTCGAACAATTTGTGTTGCAATCCCCACTTCTTCTGCCACTTCCTTAGAAGAGAAAGCTCGTTCATTTAATTGTATATCATTTCGCATAACGGATCTCGTTTTCTATTATATACGAAGGTTTATTGATTATTTTTCAAGTTATATCGCCCCGCGATACGAAACACTTTTCACATGATGATCTTGCTGGAGCCGGGAAAACTTTGTTTTAAGCTGAAAGTCAGTTGGATATTTATTTCATGTGGCTGCGAGTTCATTAGCTAAAAACGTTAAGAGCTTTATTAATGGATTGGGATTGTGGGGTAAATTTTCATATGTATCGCGTATCGTGTAACGCTATCTCTGTTTCATTGGTTCCATCTAATCTTACTTTTTGTTGATACACAAGGTCTTTAACTGTATTGCCTAGGGGCTTGTCCGTATCGCATAACGCTACAAGCGCTTCGATGTCGGATTGAACAAAGATAAGCATATCGCCCATCTTATAAAAAATCATTTACATTTCTTTCTTAGATTTGGCCACACTTTCGAACAGTGGGTGCTGCAATCCCCACTTCTTCTGTCACTTCCTTGGAAGAGAAAACTCATTTATTTGGTTGTATATCATATCGCATATCGGACCTCCTTTTCTATTTAATATGAAGATTTTATGATGAATTCTCAAGTTATATCGCTCAGTCATACAATACACAAAAAAAGCCGCTCTCCCTCTTCTTAACCAATTCTATTAAGGATGACGCTTGTTTTTGATCAAAGTTCTCAACTCCCATTTTATCAAGAGCTAATTAATGAAGAGAATGAAGCGGAAGAACGAAATTACTGGAAAAAGGATGAAATAAAGCGATTCTTAGCAATTACATAACTTTAATTGTCATTTCGTGATCAAATATTATTCCACCTTTTAATTTATACGAGTGCACGCAAAGGCGAAGTACTAGCTCTTACGTGGGATGATATAGATAGCGGGATCTATCCGATTTACAAAAACACTTTCTCATAATAAGGGTGAGCTTATACTTCAAACGACCAAAACGAAGGATTCTAGGCGTTTAATAAGTTTAGATGATAAAAACCCTATCTTCACTTAAAAATAGCGTGTACGGCAAATGTAAAGGGATTTAGCGCTAATGATAATTCATCAGTTAATAATAAAATGGTTTTTCGTGATGATGGTTCGTCTCTCCGATTGGCTTACCTAAATGAAAAACTGGATATTGTCATAAGAAATATAATCTAAATAGAATCACAATTCATGGTTTGCGACATATCCATGCTTCATTATTATTTGTAGCAGGAGCAAGTATAAAAGAAGTTCAAGAACGTTTAGGTCACTCAGATATACAAATAACCATGAATATATATACACATGTTACTGACCACTTAAAGGAACAGACAGCGGAAAAATTTCAAAGGTACATTGATCTGTGATAGTGGTCAAATGCACTTTTTGGGCATAAAAAAGACCCCCAAGCAAAAAGCTTGAGAGCCTTTGAAAAGTTGATAATTAACGTTTTGAGAACTGAGGTGCACGACGAGCGCCTTTAAGACCGTATTTTTTACGTTCTTTAATTTATAATATTTATATGAAGAAAAGTAAAACAAAACAATCTTTCTGAAGCCTGCAACAGCAGGCTCTTTTTCTTTATAAGTGAAAATGAATTAAATATCCTTCTATATGTTTTGTGGTCAAATTGTAGTCAAAGATTCATTTTCTATTCGATTATCCTGACACCAATAATATCCGACATTCCATCCGTAACACCTCTTTGTTTTCCGAAACTAACTGATACTTCCTTTCGAATTGGGTCTAAGTTTATGCGTCCAGTTTCTTTTATTGTAAACCCGTCCATCCATTAAGGTAATGACTACGGAAAGTTAAACCCACTCCATCGCATAACATATCCGCCGGTGAAACGTTCAGCATTTTTTACACATGGTTTTTCACCTGTTTTCTGCCTTTAACCATCTTTTTCTATGACAGGAAAGACAAGTATTCGTACTTTAAATAATTCCCATTTAAATTTTCTCTCATTATATCTTATAGTATGAAAGAAGTTTTACAATGTAAGAAAATTGTTATTAGTTTACATTGCAAATGATATTGAAAACATGTATAAAATCTCGCATGAATAAAAAAACGGACAAGTTTATCCCCCTTGGATTCCAAGGGGGGTGGTCAAATTCCTGAAAGAAGTTTTATGTTAATTAGAATTGTATAGATTATGCACTTCTCTATTAATAAAGTTAAAAGCTATTTTAAATCTTGTTTTCTATTTTTTTAACTTTCAGGGGGGAGTTGTATTCCATCAAGGACGGCTGCATGAAATTCTTTAACTCTGACTGAACACACACCAGTATTAGGGTTTGTGACTGGATACGCCACAATTACTATTTGCTCACCAGTGGTACTATCAAAATAGGTTCCATGGATAAAAATTTGGGTTCCTTTTGAAAAGTAGCCTTCTACATCTGCTGGAGCAACTATTGTCTTACTTACATATGGAGTATAATTTACTCTGTATTCATTTTCTGACCATTGCATATTAGGATAATTATTATACAGATTACTAGTATATCCATATACAGGTGTATATGGATATAAGTTTTGATACATACTTTAACCTCTTTTCTAATTTGGTTTTATTAGTTCCTTTCATCTATATGCAGTTAAATACCTAATTGAATAGGCAGTAATCTAGGCGGGATATTTTATTGCTGTGATTTGTGAAAAATCAACGATGTATAAAATCATGCATAAACAATAAAAACAAAAGACGCCAACCCCCTTGAGTACCAAGGGGGTTTTACATACTTACTTCCTGTGAAGTTGGCTTTATGTTGAAATGTATGATCTACACATTTCTCAAATATAAAGTTAAAAGGTTTTTTAACTAAATGGGTTGTATTCCATCAAGTTGAAGTGCTGAAAAAGTTCTAGATCTAACTGAAGACATACCAGTATTAGGGTTTTGGAATGGGTACACGACAATTACCATTTGTTGACCCTCGTTATCAAAGTAGGTTCGGTGAATAAAAATGCGGGTTCCTTTTGGAAAGTAGCCTTCTACATCTGCTGGAGCAGCCATTAACTTACCTACATGTTGAGTAAAATTTGTTAATCTGTATTCATTATTTGGCCATTGCATATTAGGATAATTATTATACAGATTACCAGTATATCCATATACAGGTGTATGTGGATAAAAGTTTTGATACATACTTTAACCTCTTTTCTAATTTGGTTTTATTAGTTCCTTTACTTTTATATGCAGTTAAATACCTATTTGTATAGGCAAGAAACCAGATCATGTATGCCCTTCATGAAGATGTAAATGATCCATTGATTTTGACAACGTTGGAAGCGTGGGAAGATCTAGAGGCACTGGAGCAGCACATTAAAAATGAACATGTCTGGAAACTGGTTTCGGATCTTAGGAAAATGCGTGAAAGTACGGAAATCAATGTTTAAAAAGAAGTAAAATAAATAAGTGAGGACCAGTTCTACAATCTTAAAGGGATCAGTGATCATAACACTGGTCGCTTTTATTCATTTTTAATGGTGATAAAGCCAAAGGAAGTCCTGATGTTTAAACAATTGGTTTAATAGAGGCAGACTAGGATCATTTGCCAAAAAAACTTTAATGCTAAATAAGCAGTCAACATAAATACTGCAATCCGGGATTTCATATTAGAAATTGATGTTCGAAATTCTGTCCGAAGTATAGAAGAAAAGAGCTTGTAAATGGAGCCCATGAAGATTTAAATCTATCATTTTGGAAGTATCTAATAAAACTGAGCCGGAAGTGATTGAAATGGAAATTATACCTGATCATGTTAAGAAGAGTGTTAAGGTTCTTTCTTAGAAAAAATGTGGAGAAACGGTAAAAATCAGATACAGAAAAAATATAGACTGTTCATTTATACTTAAGTCAGGATAAGGATTTAGAAAAGCTGAAAGAAATTTGTTATTTTTACTAGAAAAAGGCTTGACCAATTTAAATGAAAGAAACGAAAGGCCTGCAGTAGGAGTTAGCTGCAGGCTTTTCGTTTTCTGGATCAGGGTACCACCCTGGAACAACTATAAAAGAATAAAATAGCCCGTGCGGACCACGGCATACATTGGTAGAAACACGTGAAACACCCTTTAAACCGTTGTTCTAGTAAGCCGAAACTCCAATACATAGCTAGCAAAATCTTCACCATCATGTTTTGCATCATACTGATTTTCCTGAACCCATGTGGCAGTTGCCTCACCAGGGTTTCCGCGTTTTTGTAAAGCTCGCTGGGTGACTGTTATCAGTACTTCGTTATCATCGGATTCGACAGGACCAAATTGACGCTTGGTTTCGTAAGGAAGAGGTTTCTTTGAATCCGTGTACTCCCAGGCCGTTAAGCCATCCAGATAAAAAATGTCGAGAGCGATGAGATCGGCGGGTGCCCAGACAGCCCACAATCCCATCGTAATCAAAGTAATGGCAGCAATATAAGCAAGAATTGCAATTGCGGCACTTACAGCTGCCTTTGCTGCTACAAGTCCAGCTTCTTTAAGGATTTCGGCAAGAGTTGTAACCAACCCAGGCCCCCCAAGCCCAAGAGTGACCTCCGCGACTGCTTTAAAGGCTTCAAAGTATGCGTTCCAGAAACCTTGGAGCTGTTCACTAGCGGCATCTTCGCTGTCAACTTCAAGGCCAACGAAAGCAATGGCTACAACACCGTTCAGCTGGAATGGACCGGGACCAAAGATATTGTGGTTGTAATTAGCAGATTCCCCTTCGTCCATATCCTCCCATGGTTCACGAGGAAATGGCTTTCGACTTATCTCTTCCACACGGAACGCTGTGCCTCCCTCTAAGTCAAGAGGGATTTTGTTTGGGACGATATGTCCGACAAAAGCATCCCACCAGATCTCATCGTCACCGCCGCCTGGGGTTTCCTTTATGCAGCGGCCGTGCTGGCTTCTTAAAAGAAAGTGTACATTCTCGTTTGGTTCAACCCTGAGCACAAGTCTATTGGACTCCCGAACAATAGGATTTTCCGGGGTAGAGGATGGATCTTTAACACTAATCCAAATATCGTATAGGCCTGGAGCAAGGGGCGAACCCGGCCGATCAGGATGTTCAGACGGAATGGGTACGTCAACCCAGTCAAACACTCGAAGATCGGCAATCACCTTACCTTGCTCGTCATGTACCGGTCTATTCCGATCACCCCATACAACGCATTCCAGGATGATAGGTGTTAACGGCGGATTATCTCTGGACTGAAGATGTACTTTGACTGAGGGTGTAATAAAATTGAACCCTCTTAATCGGATTGAGCCGCCGGCACGCTGTGAGGGAATCCGAAGGCAATCATTCAGAATATGATAATAGTTGCCGCCTTCGCATCCGGGACCAAATAATTGGCCCGGAGAACCCGGAGGAGGATGTACACGGTCGCAATGCGCTATAATTCCGCCTGATACATTCGTTTCGAAGCGGCATGTTTGAGCGAACTGATAGCCTTTCCAATCCACAGAATCCCCTGGTGCCGCTATAAAGCTTTCGGTATTGCCGAACTCGTTGGTGCTTGAACCATCCGGCCGAATGGCTGTTATCCAAGGCCGCGGATTCGGAGTGGTAACTTCTTCTCCTATTGCGGGAGGTCTGGTCCAAGGGCGCACCTGGCCGGGCCCCATATCACCGCCTGAACCGTTAAATAATTGCTGTCCGGCAAATTTAAGACCCAAATGCATCATTTTGGAAGCAAATTCAGCCTTCTCAAGCGGCCGATTGACTAGTTCGTTTGCCAGTTGATCATCGAAAAAACAATCACCAAGATTATTCCCCCGGAACTCGCTGTACCTCGCAAATCCGTGTGCCAATGCCTCCTGATTTTGTGAGCTAAGGCTGCCGAAGACCGTGTAAAGTTCTTCTTCGAATGTATTCCTGCTTGGTTCACCGTTCTCACGCCGCTGCCAAATAGCTGCTAATGCCGGCAGGATAGGCTCCTTGGTGCCAATCAATTGGCACAGATCCTCTACCTTTTGTGCAGGTGTTCGCTTTCGTTTTCTACCTAAAATTAAAATTCGGCCCTGTGCGCTTGCAAAATCAGCGAAGCGCGGATCCACAAAGATCTGACCGTCGACGTTTACGTTGAAGCCGAAATCTGCCAGTGTATCGATTGCCGGCAGAAAGCCATACCCTCCCGCCGGTATATAGGTTAAATCATGTCTACGGTCCCGCGAAAGGACTTCGCTGTTGCCCAGCATATTCCTCGGTATGAGATCGTGGGGAAGGGTACGACCATCGATTGTAACCTTATAACCGTAAATGGTGAGCGTCCGCCCGGTGCCTGAAGCAAATCCCGCATAGCGCGCTGCTACCATTACCTGACCGTCTACAGTCACCTTGAATTGAAAATCTGCCACGATTCCTGCCGCTGGTAGGAATCCATACCCTGCCGCTGGTATATAGGTGAACTCATTGGTATGCTCACGCGGCAGGATATCGCTGTTGCCCAGCATATTCAGCGGCAGAAGATCGTGGGAGAGAGCACGACCATCGATTGTGATTCGATAACCTGTAATAGTCAGCGTCCTTCCTCTGCCCACTGCGAATCCCGCATAGCGCTCATCTACCACTACCTTGCCGTCGGTAGTTACGTGGAATTGAAAATCTGCCACGATTCCTGCTGCCGGCTGGAAACCATATCCAGCCGCTGGTATATAGGTGAACTCATTCGTACGCTCACGCGGCAGGATATCGCTGTTGCCCAGCATGCTCACCGGCAAGAGATCATGGGAGAGAGCACGTCCATCAATTGTAATCCGGTACCCGTTAATAATCAGCGTACTCCTAAAGCTTCCGTTGACCTCCGAGAATCCCGCATAACGCTCATCTACCATTACCTGACCATCGACAGTTACGCCGAAATGGAAATCTGCTACGATTCCCGATGCCGGCTGGAAGCCATATCCCATCGCCGGGACAAGGGTTAGATCGTGGGTACGTTCTCGGGACAAAACATCCGCACCAGCTACCATTGGCAGGAGGTCGTGTGAGAGCGACCTCGCGTCGAGTGTTATACTGAAGCCCCGTACGATTAAAGTATTTGTGCCGCGACCGTCAAGGAATCCCTCGTATGTGTCGTCATAGTCAATCAGTCCGTCCGCAGTGACTTTGAATGTGAAATTAGCTGGCAAACCGGACTGCTGCAGAAAGCCGTACTCACCTGGCTCGAGCTGAATAGCCGGCGCAGCAGCACCCTCCATCAATACGGAAGGTACTCCAAGAATCAAGAACTGCGTGTACGTCAGACTGCTAGTGTCGATACGTATTTCCATCATTTTTTACCTCCGTAAGAAAAAGTACAAAGAAGAAACTTTGGCTAATTCTTCATGAGACACGTGTGGCAGTTTGTCAAGCTTATCGCCTCCATATTAAAGTGAAAAATACACACTACTATAGATAGTTAAAGTAAATGGGAATTATTCCCGGATTTATAAAGTAGAATCACAGAATTCTCGTTATACGAAAATTTAGATGTTTAGTTTTTAATAACCATGCTTCTCTTTTATTTGAAGCTGGTGCGAGTATAAAAGGGGTTCAGGAGCGTTTAGGACACTCTGACATTCAAATGACCATGAACATCTATACACACGTAACAGATACGTTAAAAGAACAAACCGCCAAAAAATTTGAAAGGTACATTGAATTATAATATGTGGTCAAAAATTTTTCGTGGTCAAAATGTGGTCAAAACCACTTTTTAAGAATAAAAAAGACCCTTTCCACTAAGTGAAAAGAGCCTTCGAAACGTTGATAATTAACGTTTTGAGAACTGAGGTGCACGACGAGCGCCTTTAAGACCGTATTTTTTACGTTCTTTCATACGAGCGTCACGAGTTAATAGACCTGCACGTTTAAGAGTTGCACGGTATTCTGGATCTGCTTCTAATAAAGCACGAGAAATACCATGACGGATAGCGCCAGCTTGACCTGTAGTTCCACCGCCTGAAACGTTAACAAGTACATCGTAGTTACCTACAGTTTCAGTTAAGTTTAATGGTTGCTTAATATCTTCGATTAATGCAGCTGATGGGATATAATCTTTAATTTCACGATTATTTACAACGATACGACCTTCGCCTGGTACTAAACGTACACGAGCTACTGAGCTTTTACGACGGCCAGTACCGTAATATTGAACCTGTGCCAAATTAATAACCTCCTTTATAATTATCCGCGAAGTTCGTAAACTTCAGGTTGTTGTGCTTGATGTTGATGCTCACTACCAGCATATACATGTAATTTTTTAGCCATTTGACGTCCTAAAGATCCTTTTGGAAGCATTCCCTTGATTGCTAATTCAAGCATTTTTTCAGGGTAGTTCGTACGCATTTCCAATGCAGTTCTTGATTTTAAACCACCAGGAAATTGACTATGACGGTAGTAAATTTTATCTGTTAATTTTTTACCTGTTAATTCAATTTTCTCAGCGTTGATAATGATCACATGATCTCCTGTATCAACATGTGGTGTATATGTTGGTTTATGCTTACCACGTAAGATAGATGCAATTTCACTTGAAAGACGACCTAAAGTCTTGCCTTCAGCATCCACTACGTACCATTTACGTTCGATAGTTCCAGCGTTTGCCATAAACGTTGTACGCATGTTTATTCCCTCCTAGTAAATTAAAATATATTGGTTCTTACTTCTATTTCATAACACGATAAGTTTCCGGGGCTTATTCGTGGGGTTGAAATACATACCATTAGATATGATATAACTTAAAGAGCATAATGTCAAGAAAATGTTACACCTGGTTTAGTTGTCATAATGAACTTTCCATAAATATAATCCATGACCAGGGACAGTTTTACCGCTTAAGCTCCTGTTACGCCCCTCAATTATTACAGGAATACTATTGGGATCTGTATAACCTTGCCCTACATCTAGCAATGTCCCTACTAGGATTCGTACCATATTATACAAAAAACCACTACCAATAAAACTAAAAATAATTTCTGAATCATCTTCAATAATCTCAATTGAATAGATCGTTCTTACTTTATCGTCTACCTCGGTTTTTGCCACACAGAAGCTTGTAAAATCATGTGTCCCACATAAATGGTTACAAGCTTGTCTAATCGCGCTCAAATCAAGCTTATACTGGTAATGGAAGCTATAATTTCTCTTAAAGACATCCTTCACCTTTTGTTGATTAATACGATAGCGATATTCCTTAGCAGTCGCATTAAAACGCGCATGGAAATCTGGATTTACATAGCTAGCTTCTATTATCACAACATCCTCAGGAAGTAAGCTATTCAAAGCATATGGCCACTTTTCCTCAGGGATGTTTAAACAGGAATCAAAATGAAATACTTGTCCATGAGCATGAACCCCTGCATCGGTTCTTCCTGATGCATGAACTTTTATAGGTTGTCCTTTATGGAGCTTTAGTAAAGCTTCTTCAATTTCGCCTTGAACCGTTCTTTTGTTTGGTTGGACCTGATATCCACTAAAATGTGTGCCGTCATAAGAAACAATACATTTTACTCTCATCTTCTGCTCCTATGTCCGTAAATAAATTAATACTAACCCTAAAGCGACTAGTAACGAAATTACTGAAGTGTCTAGAATGCCCCATTTTAACTGCCTCAGCTTAGTTCTGCCTTCTCCACCCTTATATCCTCTAGCTTCCATTGCTGTAGCAAGCTCCTCAGCCCGTTTAAATGCACTTATAAAGAGAGGAACTAGTAAAGGTACAACAGCCTTCAAACGGTCTTTAACGGGGCCGCTAGTGAAGTCTACGCCACGTGCCATCTGTGCCTTTAATATCTTATCTGTTTCTTCCATCAATGTCGGTATAAAACGTAATGAAATTGACATCATTAATGCAAGCTCGTGTACTGGCAACCCTAGTTTTTTAAGTGGAGCCAACAAGCTTTCCATTCCATCAGTAATTTCGATTGGTGTGGTTGTTAGTGTTAATATTGTTGTCATTAAAATCAAATATAAAAACCGTAGTGAAATATAAATCCCTTGTTTTAGTCCTTCTTCATATATACGAAAAAAACCTAAATCTAATAGGATTTCTCCTTCCTTTGTAACAAAAAGATGAAGAATAAACGTAAATAAAATGATCCATAATACAGGCTTAAGACCTTTTAGTAGAAAACTCACTGGTAATTTTGTGAGTGCCACTATAACCAATGTGAATATTCCGAGTACAAAGTAAGTTAAAAGATTATTCGCCAAAAATACAATAAAAACGAACACAAAAATCATCATTAATTTTGATCGTGGATCCATCCTATGAATAAGCGATTGACCAGGAACATATTTCCCTATAATAATACTATCCATCATAATGGGTTCACCTCACCCATTAAAGCCTTTATCTGAGCAACAGTATCATCAATTGTTAATGGAATCTCGTTAAATGATAAACCCCTATCGATTAATTGACGTTGAAGTTTAACTGTTTCAGGTAAATCCAGCCCTAGAGCTGACAACTTATCTGCTTTACTAAATATTTCTTTTGGAGTACCGTGCATTTCAATTGTTCCCTTATGCATAACAATGATCTCATCGGAATATTTAGCCGCATCCTCCATACTATGGGTAACAAGGATAATCGTTAGATTTTGCTCCTTTTGCAATCGATAGAATAGGTCCATAATCTCTTTTCTACCTCTAGGGTCCAGACCTGCAGTTGGCTCATCTAAGACAAGAACTTCAGGACCCATTGCCAATACACCGGCAATCGCAACCCTTCTCATTTGACCACCACTTAAATCAAAGGGTGATTTTTGCAGAATTGATTCTGGTAATCCAACAATTTCTAAAGTCTGTCGTGCTTTTATGATTGCAGCTTCTTCACTTACGCCAAAATTCATCGGGCCAAACGCAATATCCTTTTCAACTGTTTCTTCAAAAAGCTGATGCTCAGGAAACTGAAAAACAATCCCAACAAGGCTCCTTACTACCTTTAGATGCTTTTGTTTTTTTCCCGCCTCAATAATGTGTTCTCCAATTTGAATTGATCCCTTTGTAGGCTTTAATAGTCCATTCAAATGCTGAAGAATCGTTGACTTACCAGAACCAGTATGTCCAATGATCGATAAATACGTTCCCTTCTTAACCGATAGATTTACATCATAGAGAGCAAGTCTTTCAAATGGTGTTCGAGCCTGATAACGATATTCTAAGTTTTTGATTGTAATGTCCAAAGCTCATTCACCAGACCTTCCTCAGTTAAATGGTTGTTTTGAATAGGAACTCCTGCAGCTCTTAATTTCTTGCTTAACTGAAAAGGGAAAGGTAAATCTAGACCAATCTCTACAAGCTTATCATCAAGCATAAAAACCTCTTCAGGTGTACCTTCTGCGAACTTGTGTCCACCATTCATAACAATCATTCTATCAGCTTTTGATGCTTCTTCTAAGTCATGAGTAATTGATATAACAGTTAGATCTCCCTGATTATTTAACTCACGTACTGTTTGTATAACTTCACTTCTACCAAGTGGGTCTAACATAGATGTTGCTTCATCTAAAATGATGATGTCAGGTTGAACAGCAATTACCCCGGCAATCGCTACACGTTGTTTTTGCCCCCCTGAAAGATGATGTGGTTCATTCTCAAGAAAAGCGTCCATTTTCACCTGCTTAGTAGACCACTCAATTCTATTAACCATCTCATCTCGTGGTACACCATTATTCTCCAGACCAAAGGCAACATCGTCCTTAACGGTTGCACCAACAAACTGATTATCTGGATTTTGAAAAACCATGCCAACATGATTTCTAATGTCCCAAATCGTTTTATCAGATAGTTCAATCCCACAGACTTTAACCTTACCCTTATCAGGTATATATAGCCCGTTTAAAATACGTGCTAAAGTAGATTTACCAGAACCATTATGCCCAACAATAGCAAGCCACTCACCCTGTTTAACATTAAGCGAAACATTTTCTAGGGCAGGAGCAGCTTCCTGATGATAATGGAAGGTTACATTTTCTACATCTATGATTGTTTGACTCATTGCTCGTCTCCCCTAAACTCTTTCATACTAATATAAGCGCAAGCGCCTTACTCAGCCTCTATCAAAATAGACGACGTGAATAGAAGATTCGCGGCATGTTTCCCCCAATCCTATTCACGCGTCCTAAAGAGCTAGGCGCCTAAGCTAAGCACTGAAACTATGAATTAGAATGTAATTCTAATCCTATAAAAAAAGGGCATTGATCCAGTTTTGCAACTGTCACGCCCTTGTAGTAAAAAAGTAATATTAAACTAATTCAATGATAACCATTGGTGCACCGTCACCGCGGCGAGGTCCAAGTTTCATGATACGAGTGTAACCGCCTTGACGATCTTCGTATCGTGGAGCAATATCACTGAAAAGCTTTTCTAAAGCATATTTTGGTTTTTCCTTCTCTTTACCTTCTTCAGTTGTAGTAGTTACAACCTCTGCCACTTCGTTACGTACATAAGAAGCAGCTTGACGGCGAGCATGAAGATCTCCGCGCTTTCCTAATGTAATCATCTTTTCAACAGTAGAACGTAATTCTTTCGCACGAGCTTCAGTTGTTTCGATGCGCTCACTGATAATTAAATCAGTTGTTAAGTCACGTAGCATAGCTTTACGTTGAGCACTAGTACGACCTAATTTTCTGTATGACATGTGATGTCCCCTCCTTCGTTGTATAATGTATGTTTTTTAGAACATGTTAATATAACGTGATAGAAACAAATGATCTATTGAAACATACGAAAACGCTAGTTAATTTTCTAACTAGTCGTCAGTCGTCTTTTCGAAGACCTAAACCTAGTTCTTCTAATTTTGCCTTAACTTCTTCAAGAGATTTACGACCTAGATTACGAACCTTCATCATATCTTCTTCTGTTTTATGAGCAAGCTCTTGTACTGTATTAATACCAGCACGTTTTAAACAGTTGTAAGAACGAACAGACAAGTCTAGTTCTTCAATCGTCATCTCAAGAACTTTTTCTTTTTGATCCTCTTCTTTTTCCACCATAATTTCTGCATTTTGAGCTTCATCAGTAAGCCCAACAAAAATATTTAAGTGTTCTGTGAGAATCTTTGAACCTAAAGCAATTGCTTCTTTCGGTCCAGTACTACCATCTGTCCAAACATCAAGTGTCAGCTTATCATAGTTAGCAATTTGACCAACGCGTGTTTTCTCTACCTGGTAGGAAACACGTGCAACTGGTGTGAAGATTGAATCAATTGGAATAACTCCAATTGGTTGATCCTCTCTTTTGTTTGAATCAGCTGGAGTATAACCACGTCCACGCTTAGCTGTTAGTCTCATTCTAAAGCTAGCATCTGATGCAAGAGTTGCAATATGAAGTTCTGGATTTAGAATTTCTACATCACTATCATGAGTAATGTCAGAAGCTGTTACACTTCCTTCGCCTTGAACATCAATCTCAAGCGTCTTTTCTTCATCTGAATAGATTTTAAGAGCAAGCTTTTTAATGTTTAAGATAATCGAAGTAACATCTTCAACAACACCTTCGATCGTTGAAAACTCATGAAGTACGCCATCTATTTGGATCGATGTTACAGCGGCACCAGGGAGTGAGGATAAGAGGATACGACGTAAGGAGTTACCCAAAGTAGTACCATATCCACGCTCAAGTGGCTCGACGACGAATTTACCATATTTGGTATCATCGTTGATTTCAACCGTTTCGATTTTTGGTTTTTCAATTTCTATCATCTATAAACCCTCCTTCAAAACGTCGAAACCCCGGCTAGACTAGAAATTTGATAAAACGTCTAACCGAAATTCCCCATTCAAAAGTTCCCGAATGTGCACAACAACAAAGTGATTCTGCTAGAACTTATATACTGTATCATAACCCATTATAGACAGAGATACAAAATCTATACAGAAAATTTACACACGACGACGTTTTGGCGGACGGCATCCATTATGTGGAACTGGTGTAACATCTCTAATAGCAGTTACTTCTAAACCTGCAGCTTGAAGTGAGCGAATTGCTGCTTCACGTCCTGCACCTGGTCCTTTAACTGTAACTTCTAGTGTTTTTAAACCATGCTCCTGTGATGCTTTTGCTGCTGTTTCAGCAGCCATTTGTGCAGCGAAAGGAGTAGATTTACGAGAACCTCTAAAACCTAACGCACCAGCACTAGACCATGAAATTGCATTACCATGAGTGTCTGTAATAGTAACAATCGTGTTATTGAAAGTTGAACGAATATGAGCGATTCCACTCTCAATATTCTTTTTCACACGACGTTTACGAGTGTTCGTTTTACGTGCCATTACTGGTTAACCTCCTTTACATTATTTTTTCTTGTTTGCAACAGTACGACGTGGTCCTTTACGCGTACGAGCATTATTTTTCGTGTTTTGTCCACGAACTGGTAAGCCACGACGGTGACGAAGACCGCGGAATGAACCGATCTCGATTAGACGTTTAATGTTTAAAGAGATTTCACGACGAAGATCTCCTTCAACTTTAAGCTTATCGATTACATCACGAATTTTTCCTAACTCTTCTTCCGTTAAATCACGTACACGAGTATCTTCAGAAACTCCAGCTTGTGCTAGAACTTTCTCAGCAGTTGGACGTCCGATACCGAAGATATATGTTAATGAAATGACAACACGTTTGTCACGAGGAATATCAACACCTGCAATACGAGCCATTAAGCTTGCACCTCCTTATAGATTAACCTTGTTTTTGCTTATGTTTAGGATTCTCACAAATAACCATGACTTTGCCTTTTCTGCGAATGACTTTACACTTTTCACAAATCGGTTTAACAGATGGTCTGACTTTCATGATCTTAATACCTCCTTAGTAGTACGGAGTGCTAAATTATTTAAAACGGTACGTAATTCTTCCACGAGTTAAATCATATGGAGATAATTCTACCGTTACTTTGTCTCCAGGTAAAATACGAATGAAATGCATGCGAATCTTTCCAGAAACATGCGCTAATACCGTATGACCGTTCTCAAGTTCTACCTTGAACATTGCATTTGGCAATGTTTCAATGACAGTGCCTTCTACTTCAATTACATCGTCTTTCGCCATCGAACTGTTCTCCCTTCTCAAAATCAGTAACTTGCTCATTGACAAACTTAATGTTGAACTTCCATTTGTCACACGACCTGTTTCCACTATACTGTTCTGAACTTCCGGAGATACTCAGGTAAAGAATTCTAGATGATGAACATTCTTCTACTTGGAGAGTCAAATTATCACTTCTCTCCATAAGCATTTTAAACGAAATGACATCCGAAAATTCCAATCAATATGGCATATAGTACTTGACTAAATTAAGACAAATTGACATATGCATGGAATCGAATTAGGTTCGTTCAAGCAATGTCACCTTCTGGTTAGGCTTTTGTTAGGATTTCATAGCCATTTTCAGTAATAGCAACTGTATGTTCAAAATGAGCACACATCTTGCCATCAACTGTAACGACCGTCCAATCATCTGCCAATGTTTTAACATAACGGGTACCCGCATTTACCATTGGTTCAATAGCTAATACCATCCCAGGCTTAAGCCTTGGACCTTTATTAGGTGGACCATAATGGGGAATTTGCGGATCTTCATGTAATTCTTGCCCAACACCATGACCGACATATTCTCTAACAACAGAAAAATCATGTTCTTCAACATAAGTTTGAATTGCATGAGAAATGTTTGAAAGTCTTTCACCTGGTTTAGCTTCTTTAAGTCCTATATATAAAGACTTCTCAGTAACATCTAAAAGTTGCTGAGTTTCATCAGAAATTGTACCTACAGCATAGGTCCAAGCAGAATCACCATGATAACCATTGTATTTAGCACCAATATCGATGCTAATTATATCTCCTTCACGCAATACGCGATCACCAGGTATTCCATGAACGAGCTCTTCATTAACAGAAGCACAAATGCTCCCGCGGAAACCATTATACCCTTTAAAAGATGGAATTGCATCACATCCGAGAATATACTTTTCGGCAATTGCATCCAATTCTTTTGTAGAGATACCAGGTTTTATATATTTTTGCAGCTCTTGGTGTGTTAAAGCAACAATTCGACCAGCTTCTCGCATAATCTCAAGTTCACGCTGAGTCTTACAAATGATCATGCACTAATCCTCCAAGCAGCTGATTAACGTCAACAAAAACTTTATCTATATCCTGTTCACCATTAATATTTCTTAAATAGCCTTTATCGTTATAAAAGTTTAATAATGGCTCAGTTTGCTTAAGGTTAACTTCTAAACGATTTGCAACCGTTTCTTCGTTATCGTCTGCACGTTGGTAAAGCTCTCCACCACATTTATCACATTCACCTTGAGATCCAGGCGGATTGAATATTAAGTGATAAGTTGCTCCACAGTCTTTGCAAATACGACGACCCGTTAAGCGCTCCATAAGGATATTTTTATTTACTTCAATGTTGACTACATAATCAATCTGTTTGCTTAGTTCTGCTAGAATACCCTCAAGCGCATCTGCTTGAGCAACAGTTCTAGGAAAACCATCTAAAAGGAACCCATTTTGGCAATCATTCTTTCCCAAACGTTCACGAACAATACCTATGGTCACTTCATCTGGTACAAGTTCACCTTTGTCAATAAATGACTTAGCTTGTAAACCTAGTTCTGTTTCTTCTTTCATAGCAGCTCTGAACATATCTCCTGTTGAGATATGAGGGATGTCGTATTTTTCGACAATACGTTCAGCCTGAGTACCCTTACCAGCACCTGGAAGGCCCATCAATACTAAATTCATTTGTATTCCCCCCCTCAGTCTCTATTTTGAGGGAATGGGAAGTGTTTCCCATAACCTCATTACTTAATAAAGCCTTTATAATGACGTTTCACTAACTGACTTTCAAGCTGTTTCATTGTCTCAAGGGCAACCCCAACAACAATCAACAAACTTGTTCCACCAATCTGAGCAGATTGAGGAAGATCAGCAAACTTAATGAAGAAAACAGGAAGAACAGCTATAGCTGCTAAGAAAAGAGAACCGACAAAAGTTAGACGATATAATACCTTTGTAACATATTCCTGCGTACTCTTACCTGGACGAATACCAGGTATATAGCCGCCTTGCTTCTTCAAGTTTTCTGCCATTTGTTCCGGGTTAACTTGAACAAATGTATAGAAGTATGCGAAAGCAATAATTAATGCTATATAGATAATCATCCCAATAGGCTGTGTGTAATCAAATGTTTTCTGGATCCAATCAGTCACATCATTAGGGCCAAAAAATGCTGCAATCGTTGGTGGTGTAATGATGAATGACACCGCAAAGATAACAGGGATAACGCCAGCGGGATTAACTTTCAATGGAAGATGAGTCGATTGACCACCAGCCATATTGTTATTATTCCCAGAACGCTTAGCGTATTGAATTGGTATCTTACGAAGTGCTTGTTGAATGAAGATAACTCCAACCACAACTGCTAATATTGCCAATAAAAGAATGACGACTGTGACTATTCTAATAAATAGTTGGTCACCCGCATCTTCAAATTGTTGTGCATAGATTTGGTTAATTGTTGAGGGAATTCCTGCAACGATCCCAGCAAAGATGATAATGGAAATACCATTTCCTACACCTTTAGAAGTGATTTGTTCTCCTAACCACATTAAAAATGCTGTACCAGCTGTTAATACAATCGCAATTAGCAAGTATGTTCCGATGCCAGGATTCTCAATTAATAATCCACCTGACTGTGTATTAAAACCATAGGACATACCTAACGCCTGGATGAAACCTAATATTATCGTAAAGTATCTTGTAAATTGAGCGAGCTTACGACGCCCAACATCACCTTGTTTTGACCATTCAGTGAACTTCGGAACAACATCCATCTGCAGGAGCTGAATGATGATCGAAGCAGTGATATATGGCATAATCCCCATCGCTAAGATTGAAAAATTATACAATGCACCGCCACCGAATGTGTTTAAGATTCCGAATACATTAAGCTCATCCTGTGCTTGAAGAACATCTGCATTGACATTTGGCACAGGAATGAACGTACCAATACGAAATACCACTAACATTAAAAGGGTGAATATGATCTTACTTCTAATATCACCCACGCGCATAAAATTGGAGATTGTTTTTAACATTAGATCACCTCAACTGAACCGCCAGCAGATTCAATAGCTTCTTTAGCAGAAGCAGAGAATTTGTTAGCTTTTACAGTAAGTTTTTTCTCTAATTGACCATTACCAAGAATTTTTACACCAGATTTTACATTGCTAACAATACCTGTTTCAAGCAATAATTCTGGAGTAACCTCAGTGCCTTCTTCAAAGCGGTTTAGCGTCTCAAGGTTTACAATAGCAAAGTCCTTGCGGTTAATGTTCGTAAAACCGCGTTTAGGTAAGCGTTGGAACAAAGGAGTTTGACCACCTTCGAATCCAGGACGAACTCCACCACCAGAACGGGCGTTTTGTCCTTTATGACCTTTACCAGCTGTTTTACCGTTACCAGAACCAGTACCACGACCAACACGATTACGTGTTTTACGTGAACCTTCTGCTGGTTTCAACTCATGAAGTTTCATCGGGACACCTCCTTATTAATTTTTGTTACTTTTATTGTTCTTTAACTGTAACTAAGTGAGCAACTTTATTAATCATACCGCGAATCGCAGGATTATCATCTTGTACTACAGTTTGATGTAACTTTTTTAGTCCAAGTGTTCTAACAGTAATACGTTGATCTTCAGGACGACCAATTACACTGCGAGTGAGGGTAATTTCTAACTTATTCGCCATTTTAGTTCCCTCCTTATCCTAACAGTTCTTCTACCGTTTTTCCACGTAACTTAGCAACATCTTCAGCACTCTTTAATTCACTCAATCCTGAGATTGTAGCACGAATCATATTAATTGGAGTGTTTGAACCTAAAGATTTTGAAAGAATATCTGCAACACCTGCTAATTCTAATACCGCACGAACAGGTCCTCCAGCGATAACTCCAGTACCTTCAGAAGCTGGTTTTAAAAGAATATTTCCTGCTCCAAATTGACCGATAATTTGGTGAGGAATTGTAGTACCTACCATAGGTACTTCAATTAGATTTTTCTTAGCATCTTCAATTGCTTTACGAATCGCTTCTGGTACCTCTTGTGCTTTACCAGTACCGAAACCTACATGACCGTTTTTATCTCCAACAACAACAAGTGCTGCGAAACGGAAACGACGACCACCTTTAACAACTTTGGCTACGCGGTTAACGGTAACTACGCGTTCTTCAAGCTCTAATTTGTTTGGATCAATACGACGCATTCTTTATGTCCCTCCTTTTCCGATTAAAATTCAAGTCCAGCCGTACGTGCTGCTTCAGCTAGTGCTTTAATACGACCATGATATAAGTATCCACCGCGATCAAATACGACAGATTTAACACCTTTTTCAATAGCACGATTTGCTACTAATTCTCCAACTTTTTGAGCAGCTTCAAGATTGCTTTTAGAATCAAGATTAAAATCTTTATCTAGAGTAGAAGCACTTACTAAAGTAACTGAATTTGTATCATCAATAACTTGTGCATAGATGTGTTGGTTGGAACGATATACGTTTAGACGAGGACGTGTAGTTGTACCAGTTAACTTAGAACGAACACGCGCATGTCTCTTTTTACGTACAGCATTTTTATCAGCCTTATTTATCATTTAAGTCACTCCTTTCTTATCATCTAGGCGATATTACTTCGCAGTTTTACCTTCTTTACGACGTACATGTTCGCCTTCGTAGCGAATACCTTTACCTTTATAAGGCTCTGGTGGACGAACGTCACGAATGTTAGCTGCAATTGCACCTACACGTTCTTTGTCAGTACCTTTAACAAGAACCTTAGTTTGAGTCGGTACTTCGATTTCGATACCTGTCTCAGGTGTGATCTCAACAGGGTGAGAGTAACCAACATTAAGAACTAATTTATTTCCAGATTTAGAAGCACGGTAACCGACACCGATAAGTTCTAAGCCTCTTTCGAATCCTTTAGAAACACCCTCTACCATGTTACCAAGTAGACTACGTGTTGTACCGTGAAGTGCACGGTGTTCTTTAACATCAGAAGGACGACTTACAGTTAAGACGTTCTCTTCGATAGTGATTTTAATATCAGAGTTGAATGTGCGAGTTAACTCACCTTTAGGACCTTTAACCGTTACTGTATTATCATCAGCGATAGTAACTGTAACACCTGCAGGAATTTCAAGTGGTTTCTTTCCAATACGAGACATTCATTACACCTCCATTCATTTTGAGCTTATTACCAAACGTATGCTAATACTTCTCCACCAGCTTGTTTTGCACGAGCTTCTTTGTCAGACAAAACGCCTTGAGAAGTTGAAACGATCGCAATACCTAATCCGTTAAGTACACGTGGTACTTCATCAGCTTTTGCATATACACGTAAACCAGGCTTACTGATTCTTTTAAGACCAGTGATTACGCGCTCATTGTTAGAACCGTATTTTAAGAAAATACGAATGATGCCTTGTTTGTTGTCTTCTACATATTCTACATCACGAACAAAACCTTCACGCTTTAGAATTTCAGCGATTTCCTTTTTGATTTTAGAAGCAGGGAACTCAAGCTTCTCGTGACGTACCATATTCGCATTACGAATGCGAGTAAGCATATCTGCAATAGGATCTGTCATAACCATATCAAAATAACCTCCTTCCCGATTTACGGTTTTACCAGCTAGCTTTTTTCACGCCTGGAATTTGACCTTTATAAGCAAGTTCACGGAAACAAATACGGCAAAGCTTAAATTTGCGTAGTACTGAGTGTGGACGACCGCAACGTTCGCAGCGAGTATACTCTTGTACTTTGTGCTTTTGCGTGCGTTTTTGCTTAGCAATCATTGATTTTTTAGCCACAATTTCGCCTCCCTTTACTAGCGATTATTTTTGGAACGGCATACCGAACTGTGTTAATAGTTCGCGTGCTTCTTCATCAGTATTCGCAGTAGTTACGATAACGATATCCATACCACGAACTTTATTTACTTTATCATAATCAATCTCAGGGAAGATTAATTGCTCTTTCACACCTAAAGTGTAGTTACCGCGTCCGTCAAATGATTTCTTTGATACGCCACGGAAGTCACGTACACGTGGTAATGAAACAGAAACTAACTTATCTAAGAATTGGTACATACGCTCACCGCGTAATGTAACTTTTGCACCAATTGGCATACCTTCACGTAAACGGAAGCCAGCGATTGATTTTTTTGCTTTAGTTACAACAGGTTTTTGACCAGTGATTTGCGCTAACTCTTCAACAGCAACATCTAGTGCTTTTGAATTTGATACAGCATCACCAACACCCATGTTGATAACGATTTTTTCTAATTTCGGAGCTTGCATTACTGATTTGTAAGAAAACTTACTCATTAATGCAGGTGTAATTTCTTTTTGATACTTTTCTTTAAGGCGGTTCATGACATAGACCTCCCTTCCTTATTTACTATTTATCTAAAGTTTCACCAGATTTTTTTGCTACACGTACCTTTTTATTGTCTACCACTTTATAACCAACACGAGTTGGTTCACCTGATTTAGGATCAAGTGGCATAACATTTGATACATGGATAGGTGCCTCTTGGCTTAAGATCCCACCTTGTGGGTTAACTTGTGATGGTTTTGAGTGTTTTTTCACAACATTTATACCTTCAACAAGTACGCGATCTTTTTTAGGATAAGAAGCAAGTACTACGCCTTGTTTTCCTTTATCCTTGCCAGAGATAACCATTACTTTATCACCTTTTTTAACATGCATCCTAGTTGCACCTCCTTAGTAAGGCAATCAGATTTATTATAGAACTTCTGGAGCTAAAGAAACAATTTTCATAAAGTTATTTTCACGTAATTCACGTGCAACAGGTCCGAAAATACGTGTGCCACGTGGGCTCTTGTCATCACGGATGATAACACATGCATTTTCGTCAAATTTGATGTAAGAACCGTCTGTACGACGAGCTCCACTCTTTGTACGAACAATTACAGCTTTAACAACTTCACCTTTTTTGACAACGCCACCTGGTGTTGCTTGTTTAACCGTACAAACAATTACATCTCCGATATTAGCAGTTTTACGACCAGAACCGCCTAATACCTTAATTGTTAATACTTCACGAGCACCAGAGTTGTCAGCGACTTTTAAACGAGATTCTTGTTGGATCACTTATGTTACCTCCCTTCGGAATTAACTATCCGAACAAAATTAAATGATAATAGATTCTTCTACGATTTCTACTAGACGGAAACGCTTAGTAGCTGATAATGGACGAGTTTCCATTACTCTTACGATATCACCAATTTTTGCTTGGTTGTTTTCATCATGTGCTTTGTATTTCTTAGAGTATTTTACACGTTTGCCGTATAGAGAGTGTGTTTTGTAAGTTTCAACAAGAACAGTAATTGTCTTATCCATTTTGTCAGAAACAACACGACCAGTATACACTTTACGTTGGTTACGTTCACTCATTCGATAAACCTCCTCTCTTATTAATGATTATTAGCTGCGATCTCTCTTTCACGGATAACAGTTTTCATACGAGCGATCGATTTACGAACTTCACGGATACGAGCAGTATTTTCTAATTGTCCTGTCGCTAGTTGAAAGCGAAGGTTAAATAACTCTTCTTTAAGTGATTTTACTTTTTGTTCTATTTCAGCAGTGGTAAGGTCACGAATTTCATTAGCTTTCATTAGATTCACCACCAATTTCTTCACGTTTTACGAACTTCGTTTTGATCGGTAATTTGTGAGATGCTAAACGTAAAGCTTCACGTGCTACCTCTTCAGAAACACCAGAAATTTCGAATAATACTTTACCAGGTTTTACAACTGCTACCCAACCTTCTGGAGCACCTTTACCTGATCCCATACGTACCTCTAGAGGTTTTGCAGTATAAGGTTTAGAAGGGAAGATTTTAATCCAAACTTTACCGCCACGTTTCATGTAACGTGTCATCGCAATACGAGCTGCTTCAATTTGACGGTTCGTGATCCAAGAAGCTTCTAAAGCTTGGATACCGAATTCACCGAAATGTACTTCAGTACCACCTTTAGCACGACCACGCATTTTTCCACGGTGCTCTCTACGATATTTTACGCGTTTTGGTAATAACATATTATTTTCCTCCTTCCTCAGTTTTCTTCTTAGTAGGAAGAACCTCTCCACGATAGATCCAAACTTTTACGCCTAATTTACCGTAAGTTGTATCAGCTTCTGCTGTTCCGTAATCGATATCAGCACGAAGTGTGTGTAGTGGAACTGTTCCTTCACTATAATGCTCTGCACGTGCGATATCTGCTCCACCTAAACGACCAGATACTTGTGTTTTGATACCTTGTGCACCTGCGCGCATTGCACGTTGAATAGTTTGTTTTTGAGCACGACGGAAAGAAATACGATTTTCTAATTGACGCGCAATGTTTTCAGCAACTAATTTAGCATCTAAATCAGCTCTTTTGATTTCTAAAATGTTGATGTGCACACGTTTACCAGTTAATTGGTTAAGTGCTTTACGTAATGCTTCAACTTCAGTACCACCTTTACCAATTACCATACCAGGTTTAGCAGTGTGGATTGTAACATTTACACGGTTTGCAGCACGCTCGATCTCAATTTTAGAAACAGATGCATCATTAAGACGTTTGCTAATGTATTCACGAATTTTAATATCTTCATGTAAAAGAGTTGAGTAGTCTTTACCAGCGAACCATTTTGACTCCCAATCACGAATAACTCCAATACGAAGACCGACTGGATTTACCTTTTGACCCACGGATTATCCCTCCTTCTTTTCTGATAAGATGATTGTGATGTGACTTGTACGTTTATTAATTGCACTCGCACGACCCATAGCACGTGGACGGAAACGTTTAAGAGTTGGACCTTCGTTTGCAAAAGCTTCAGTTACAACTAAGCTATTGATGTCCATTTCATAGTTATGCTCAGCGTTTGCCACTGCTGATTTTAATACTTTTTCTATGATTGGAGAAGCAGCCTTTGGCGTATGATTCAAAATCGCTACTGCTTCGCCTACTTGCTTACCTCGAATAAGATCCAGAACTAAACGAGCTTTACGAGGAGCAATACGAACTGTTCTTGCGACAGCTTTAGATTGTTGCATTTAAATGCCTCCTCTCATTAACGTCTTGTTTTTTTGTCATCACTTGCATGACCTTTGTACGTACGTGTAGGTGCAAACTCACCAAGTTTGTGTCCTACCATGTCCTCAGTTACATAAACAGGAACATGTTTACGTCCATCATAAACAGCAATAGTGTGACCAATGAATTGTGGGAAAATTGTAGAACGACGAGACCAAGTTTTAATAACTTGCTTCTTTTCAGTTTCATTTAACGCTTCAACTTTGCTTATTAAATGATCATCAACGAATGGTCCTTTTTTTAAGCTACGGCCCATGATTGTACCTCCCTTCGCGATCGTGCTACGGTTCGACTGAACCGTAGTTCAATCACGTTATTTTTTACGACGACGCACGATAAACTTATCTGATTTATTTTTCTTCTTACGAGTTTTAGCACCAAGAGTTGGTTTACCCCAAGGAGACATTGGTGATTTACGTCCGATTGGAGCGCGTCCTTCACCACCACCGTGTGGATGGTCATTAGGGTTCATTACAGATCCACGAACAGTTGGGCGTTTGCCTAACCAACGAGAACGACCTGCTTTACCAATGTTGATAAGTTCATGTTGTTCATTACCAACTTGACCTACAGTTGCACGACAAGTTGCAAGAATCATACGAACTTCACCAGAGTTTAAACGTACAAGTACGTATTTACCTTCTTTACCCAATACTTGAGCAGAAGTTCCTGCGGAACGAACTAATTGTCCGCCTTTACCAGGTTTTAATTCAATGTTGTGTACCACAGTACCAACAGGAATATTTTGTAATGGTAATGCATTCCCTACTTTAATGTCTGCTTCAGGACCAGACATAATTTCTAAACCTACTTTAAGGTTTTTAGGTGCAAGGATATATCTTTTTTCACCATCAACGTAGTTGATTAGTGCGATGTTTGCAGAACGATTTGGATCGTATTCGATTGTAGCAACGCGTCCTGGTATACCATCTTTGTCGCGTTTAAAATCGATCACACGATATTGGCGTTTGTGTCCGCCGCCTTGGTGACGAACTGTTAATTTACCTTGGTTATTACGTCCACCTTTTCTATGAAGTGGCGCAAGTAATGACTTTTCAGGTTGGTCTGTAGTGATTTCAGCGAAATCAGATACTGTCATACCACGTCGACCATTTGAGGTTGGTTTATATTTTTTAATCGCCATATCGATATCCCTCCTTTTCTATTAAAATTTATACTTCAAATAATTCGATTTCATTGCTGTCTGCAGCAAGCTTAATGATTGCTTTACGACGACGATTTGTTAAGCCGCTATAACGACCAACGCGTTTGAATTTACCTTTATAGTTCATGATGTTTACTTTTTCAACTTTAACACCAAAGATTGACTCGATCGCATCTTTAACTTCAGTTTTATTAGCCTTAACATCAACTTCAAACGTATATTTTTTCTCAGCCATAAGATCTGATGAACGTTCAGTGATTACGGGGCGCTTAATAATATCACGAGGATCTTTCATTATGCAAGCACCTCCTCTACTTTTTGCACCGCAGCTTTCGTCATAATAAGCTTATCATGGTTAAGTACATCAAGTACGTTTACTCCATTAGCTGTAACTACTGTTACATTAGGAATATTACGTGATGATAATGCAACATTTTCATTGTTGTCAGCTGTCACGATTAACGCTTTTCTCTCAACAGAAAGACCTTTAAGTACTGCAGCCATTTCTTTTGTTTTTGGAGCGTTTAAAGTTAAGTCCTCTAATACAACAATGCTGTTATCAACTACTTTTGATGATAAAGCTGATTTGATCGCTAAACGGCGAACTTTTTTAGGTAATTTATATGAATATGAACGTGGAGTTGGTCCAAATACGACACCACCACCGCGCCATTGTGGCGAACGGATAGATCCTTGACGAGCACGACCAGTACCCTTTTGACGCCAAGGTTTACGACCTCCGCCTGCTACTTCAGAACGATTTTTTACTTTGTGAGTTCCTTGACGTAAGGAAGCTCTTTGCATAATAACCGCTTCAAATAATACGTGCTGATTAGGTTCGATACCAAATACAGAATCATTAAGTTCGATTTCTCCAACGTTTGATCCAGATTGGTTTAATAATGCTACTTTCGGCATTATCCAATTCCTCCTTTCCTAAAGAAATTATTTAGATTTCACTGCGCCTTTTACAGTAATAAGTGCTTTTTTAGGTCCTGGAACGTTACCTTTAATAAGTAATAGATTACGTTCAGCATCTACTTTTACAATCTCTAAGTTTTGAACAGTAACACGTTCTCCACCCATACGACCTGGTAAAAGTTTGTTTTTAAATACACGGTTTGGAGCTACAGGTCCCATTGAACCTGGGCGACGATGATAACGAGAACCGTGAGACATAGGTCCACGAGATTGTCCGTGGCGTTTAATAGAGCCTTGGAAACCTTTCCCTTTAGAAATTCCTGTTACATCTACTGTTTCACCAGCAGCGAAAATATCAACCTTGACTTCTTGACCAACTTCGTATGCATCTAAGCTAGCTTCACGAAGTTCTTTAACGAAGCGCTTAGGTGCAGTATTAGCTTTACTAACGTGTCCTTTTTCAGGTTTGTTAGCTAACTTTTCGCGTTTATCTTCAAATCCTAACTGAACAGCTGTATAACCATCAGTTTCAGCAGATTTCTTTTGTAGAACAACGTTTGGAGTAGCTTCAATTACTGTTACAGGAATTAAATCACCGTTTTCTGCAAATACTTGCGTCATACCAATTTTTCTTCCTAAGATTCCTTTGGTCATGAGTCACACCTCCTATAAAATTTCATTATTTATTTTAATTATTAAAGTTTGATTTCAATGTCAACACCAGATGGTAAATCTAAACGCATTAATGCATCAACAGTTTGTGGTGTTGGGTTGATGATATCAATTAAACGCTTATGCGTACGCATTTCGAATTGCTCACGAGAGTCCTTATATTTATGAACCGCACGTAGGATTGTGTATACTGATCTTTCTGTTGGTAACGGAATTGGACCAGATACATTTGCACCAGAACGTTTTGCAGTTTCTACAATTTTCTCAGCAGATTGATCAAGAATTCTATGATCATAAGCTTTCAAACGAATACGAATCTTTTGTTTTGCCATTATTTTCCCTCCTTTTCGCCTATTTTTAAAATAGACATTTTCTCAGCAAGAATTTTCCCTACGCACGCCATGGCAAAGCGGCCGTGTGTATCGGCAACCTCCTGCTTCATCGCAGTCAAAGACCAACATTGTCTATTATACATAAAAGTCGTGATAGATGCAAGAAAAAAAATAAATTAAACTTATAATCTTCTTGCGCACTTTTCCTATTATACATAGATTGTATACTAATATCAAGAAAAGCTATGATGGTTTTATTTTCTAACTAATTGTAGTGCAAAATCTTATTAAAATAGTTATTAATTTTTGTAGTAACATTTTTTTAACTTCAATACTTTCCTGTTGATCAAAAGTAATTGTTTAATAAAATTTTTTAAGTTTAATAACTACTGAAAAAAACATACAAAAAGGCGAGCAATAAATGCTCGCCTTTTTTATTTCTTCTATAGAAGAAAGATTATTCTTGGATAGTAGCAACTACGCCAGCGCCTACTGTACGTCCACCTTCACGGATTGAGAATTTAGTACCTTCTTCAATCGCGATTGGAGCGATAAGTTCAACTGACATTTCTACGTTATCTCCAGGCATAACCATTTCAATGCCTTCTGGAAGTTGGCAGATACCAGTTACATCAGTTGTACGGAAGTAGAACTGAGGACGGTAGTTAGTGAAGAATGGAGTGTGACGTCCACCCTCTTCTTTTGATAAAACGTATACTTCTGCTTTGAACTTTGTGTGTGGAGTGATTGTGCCTGGTTTAGCAAGAACTTGTCCACGTTGGATATCATCACGAGAAACCCCACGAAGAAGTGCACCGATGTTATCGCCAGCTTCTGCAAAATCAAGAAGTTTACGGAACATTTCAACACCTGTTACAGTTGTTGATTTTGGCTCTTCTGTAAAACCGATGATGTCAATAACTTCACCAACTTTAACTTGTCCACGCTCAACACGACCTGTAGCAACTGTTCCACGACCTGTGATTGAGAATACATCCTCAACTGGCATCATGAATGGTTTGTCAGTGTCACGTTCTGGAGTTGGGATATACTCATCAACTGCATTCATTAACTCAACGATTTTTTCTTCCCAATCAGCTTCACCCTCAAGAGCTTTAAGAGCAGAACCTTTGATTACTGGTACATCGTCACCAGGGAAATCGTACTCAGAAAGTAAGTCACGTACTTCCATTTCAACTAGTTCTAATAATTCTTCGTCATCAACCATGTCACATTTGTTTAAGAATACAACAAGGTAAGGAACACCTACTTGACGAGATAAAAGGATGTGCTCACGAGTTTGTGGCATTGGACCATCAGCAGCAGATACTACTAAGATTCCGCCATCCATTTGAGCAGCACCAGTGATCATGTTTTTAACATAGTCAGCATGTCCTGGGCAGTCTACGTGTGCATAGTGACGAGTTTCAGTTTCATACTCAACGTGTGCAGTTGAGATAGTGATTCCACGCTCGCGCTCTTCAGGAGCAGCATCGATCATATCATATGCCATAGCAGCACCTTTACCACTGCGTTTTGCAAGTACAGTAGTGATTGCAGCTGTTAATGTAGTTTTACCATGGTCAACGTGTCCGATTGTACCAATATTAGCATGCGTTTTGGATCGGTCGAATTTTTCTTTAGCCATTCTAAAAATCCTCCTTAGAGTTTAATTATTTTAGGATATATGTAACAGAAAGTGATCACATCACTCTCTGTTCTCACATAAGTAGTTATACTTCATCAAAGGAGTAAAATCAATTACTCACCTTTATTTTTTTTAATTATTTCTTCTGAAACTGATTTTGGAACCTCTTCATAGTGATCAAAGTGCATTGTAAATACTCCGCGACCTTGTGTACTAGAACGTAATGCAGTAGCATATCCAAACATTTCAGAAAGTGGAATCATTGCACGTACAACTTGTGCATTACCACGAGCTTCCATACCTTCAACACGTCCACGACGAGCTGTGACTTGACCCATGATATCACCCATGTATTCCTCTGGTACTACTACTTCAACCCTCATAACAGGTTCAAGGATAACTGGGCTACATTTAGAAACAGCATTTTTAAGTGCTAAAGAAGCTGCAATCTTAAATGCCATTTCACTTGAGTCAACATCATGGTATGAACCATCAACTAATGCAGCTTTTACATCAACTAATGGATATCCAGCAAGTACACCGTTTTGCATTGCATCTTCAAGACCAGCTTGAACTGCAGGTACATATTCACGAGGTACTACACCACCAACGATTTTGTTCTCAAACTCAAAACCATTACCTTCTTCGTTAGGTTCAAATTCGATCCATACGTGTCCAAATTGTCCACGACCACCCGATTGACGTGCAAATTTACCTTCTACTTTTGCACCTGCACGGAATGTTTCACGATATGCAACCTGAGGAGCACCAACATTAGCTTCAACTTTGAATTCACGTTTCATACGATCAACAAGAATATCTAAGTGAAGTTCACCCATACCAGCAATAATTGTTTGACCAGTTTCTTGATCAGTATGAGCTCTGAATGTTGGATCTTCTTCTTGAAGCTTTTGTAAAGCAGTTGTCATTTTATCTTGGTCTGCTTTAGATTTTGGTTCAACAGAAAGTTGAATTACTGGCTCTGGGAATTCCATAGACTCAAGGATAACAAGGTTTTTGTCATCGCATAAAGTATCACCAGTCGTTGTATCTTTCAAACCTACAGCAGCTGCAATATCACCAGAGTAAACCATTGAGATTTCTTCACGGCTATTTGCATGCATTTGAAGGATACGACCTACACGCTCACGTTTACCTTTTGTTGAGTTTTGAACATAAGATCCAGAACTTAACGTACCAGAGTAAACACGGAAGAATGTAAGCTTACCAACATAAGGGTCTGTCATTACTTTGAAAGCTAATGCAGCGAATGGTGCATCATCGCTAGATTCACGAGTTACTTCTTCATCTGTATCAGGAACAATACCTTTAATTGCAGGTACGTCTAATGGTGATGGAAGGTAATCGATAACTGCATCTAACATTTTTTGAACACCTTTATTTTTGAAAGCTGATCCACAGATTACAGGATAAAATTCAACATTAACAGTACCTTGACGAATTGCAGCTTTTAGCTCTTCGTTAGTGATTTCCTCACCACCAAGGTATTTCTCCATTAATTCTTCATCTAGTTCTGCTACTGCTTCAACTAGGCTTTCACGGTATTCGTTTGCTTGTTCAAGGTATTCCTCAGGTATTTCCTTATCTTGGATATCAGTACCTAAGTCATTGCCATAGAACGTCGCTCTCATTTCTACCAAGTCGATGATTCCTTCAAATTGATCCTCAGCACCAATCGGTAATTGGATTGGGTGAGCATTAGCTTGAAGACGCTCATGAATTGTTTTAACAGAATATAAGAAGTCTGCGCCGATTTTGTCCATTTTGTTAACAAAAACAACACGAGGAACTCCATAAGTTGTAGCCTGACGCCAAACTGTTTCTGTTTGCGGCTCAACACCTGATTGAGCATCAAGAACAGCTACAGCACCATCAAGTACACGTAATGAACGTTCAACTTCAACTGTGAAGTCTACGTGTCCAGGTGTATCGATGATGTTAACACGATGTCCTTTCCACTGCGCAGTTGTTGCAGCGGAAGTAATCGTGATTCCACGTTCTTGTTCTTGCTCCATCCAGTCCATTTGAGATGCACCTTCATGAGTTTCACCAATCTTGTGAATACGACCAGTGTAATATAGTACACGCTCAGTTGTTGTTGTTTTTCCAGCATCAATATGAGCCATGATACCAATATTACGAGTGTTTAATAAGGAGAACTCTCTTGCCATTGGGTAATTTCTCCTTCCTCATAGGAAATTTAGTATAGTTAAACTGTATTGATTACCAGCGATAGTGAGCAAATGCTTTATTTGCTTCAGCCATTTTATGTGTATCTTCACGCTTCTTAACTGCTGCTCCAGTGTTGTTAGCAGCGTCAAGAATTTCGTTAGCTAAACGCTCTTCCATCGTTTTTTCTCCGCGAAGACGCGCATAGTTTACTAACCAACGAAGACCTAAAGTAGTACGACGATCAGGGCGTACTTCTACAGGTACTTGATAGTTAGCACCACCAACACGACGTGCTTTAACTTCAAGAACTGGCATGATGTTTTTAAGTGCTTGTTCAAACACTTCCATTGCATCTTTTCCAGAGCGTTCTTTAATTAAATCGAAAGCATTGTAAAGTACAGATTGTGCTTTACCTCTTTTTCCGTCGATCATAATTCTGTTTACTAAACGTGTAACAAGCTTTGAATTGTAAAGTGGATCTGGTAATACATCTCTTTTTGCTACAGGACCTTTACGTGGCATGTTATGTTCCTCCCTTCATGCTGATTTCATTTTATTTAAAAATTATATTATTTTTTTGCAGCTTTAGGACGTTTCGTACCGTATTTAGAACGACCTTGCATACGTCCATCAACACCAGCAGTATCAAGCGCACCACGAACGATGTGGTAACGTACCCCCGGTAAATCCTTTACACGACCACCACGGATAAGAACAACACTATGTTCTTGTAAGTTGTGACCAATACCAGGAATATATGCTGTAACTTCGATTCCGTTAGTTAAACGAACACGAGCATATTTACGAAGCGCTGAGTTAGGTTTCTTTGGCGTCATCGTACCTACACGAGTACACACACCACGTTTTTGAGGTGATGATACATTCGTTTGCTCTTTTTTGAAGCTGTTGTAACCTTTGTTTAGCGCAGGTGATTTTGATTTCTCAACTTTACTTACGCGACCTTTACGTACTAATTGGTTAATAGTAGGCATTATGGTTTTCCTCCCCTCATCAATTTAATACCACACATCCAGGTGGTTCATATTTGGGCAAAAACAAAGTTTCTGCAAAATGAATTCACATATCGCAAAAACAGCTTTTACTGGATTATAGCTACAGCTGCAGCTCCAACTTCTATTCCACAAGCTTTACCAAGCTTTTTCATAGAAGAAACTTTTGTTAAAGGAATATGCTGTTGTTCTGCTGTTTGAATAATCTTTTGGACAATTCGTTGTTCAGCATCTTCAGCAATGATCATTTCTCTAACCTCATTATTTAATAGAGCTTTAACTGATTGCTTAGTACCAACAATAATTTTTTGTGCCTGAGATACTTTTTCATAAGACATATTTATATATCCTCCAAAGCAAACAGGTTGTGATTAAGCACCTTGAATATAGTAACATTGAAAGAGATGGATGTCAACATTACTCTCGAAAAACTTTTAACATCCATCTCTTCACTTTTATTAATCTACTGAAACAGCTTCTTCCATTTGTTCAACTTTAGAAATTGGTTCAGCTTGACGATACCTTGGCATTCCTGTTCCGGCTGGTACAAGTTTACCAATAATAACATTTTCTTTAAGCCCTAATAGTTCATCACGTTTCCCTTTAATTGCTGCATCTGTAAGAACACGAGTTGTTTCTTGGAATGATGCTGCAGATAAGAAGGAATCAGTTTCAAGTGATGCTTTTGTTATACCAAGTAATACAGGTCTACCTGTTGCAGGTCGTTTACCCTCTAATAATACTTGCTTGTTGGCATCTGTAAATTGATGAACATCAAGAAGTGTACCTGGTAAAACATCTGTATCACCAGCATCCATAACTCTAACTTTACGGAGCATTTGGCGTACCATAACCTCTACGTGCTTATCTCCAATTTCTACCCCTTGCATACGGTAAACTTTTTGAACTTCACGTAATAGATATTGTTGCACTGCTTGAAGATCCTTAACTTTAAGTAATTCCTTCGGATCAATAGAACCTTCTGTTAAAACTTGACCACTCTCAATTTTATCACCTTGAGTTACCTTTAAGCGAGCATTATATGGTGCAGTGTATGAACGAGATTCGACATCACCTTGAATAACAATTTCTTGCTGTTTATCACGCACTTCATTTATTTCAGCTACAACACCACTAATTTCGGAAATAATTGCTTGACCTTTAGGGTTTCTAGCCTCAAATAGCTCTTGAATACGAGGTAAACCTTGAGTGATATCGTCTCCTGCTACCCCACCAGTATGGAAAGTACGCATTGTTAACTGTGTACCAGGTTCACCGATAGATTGTGCAGCGATAATTCCAACTGCTTCTCCAACCTCGACTTCACTACCTGTTGCAAGGTTTCGTCCGTAACATTTTTTACAAACACCATGTCTTGTGTTACATGTAAATGCAGAACGAATCCATACATGATCAATACCAGCATCAATAATTTCTACAGCGATATCTTCAGTGATTAACTCGTTTTCATTAACGATGATTTCACCTGTTTCAGGATGTTTAACAACCTTACGGCAATATCGACCGATTAAACGTTCATCAAGTTTTTCAATAATTTCTGTACCTTCTCTAATTGACTCCGCACGTATTCCTCGATCTGTTCCACAGTCATCATCACGAATGATAACATCCTGGGCAACGTCAACAAGTCGACGTGTTAAGTAACCAGAGTCAGCAGTTTTCAAGGCTGTATCTGCAAGACCTTTACGAGCTCCATGTGTAGATATGAAGTACTCTAAAACTGTTAAACCTTCACGGAAACTAGATTTAATCGGTAATTCAATAATACGTCCGGCTGGGTTGGCCATTAGACCACGCATTCCAGCAAGTTGTGTGAAGTTTGATGCATTACCACGGGCACCAGAGTCACTCATCATAAAGATTGGGTTACGTTTATCAAGAGATGCCATCAATTTTCCTTGAATGTTATCTTTTGCCGCACTCCAAATCGATATAACGCGCTCATATCGCTCGTCCTCAGTAATTAAACCTCTTCTAAATTGCTTTAATACATTATCAACTTTATTCTGACCTTCGCCAATAATCTCTTGCTTTTCTTTTAAAACGATAATGTCAGAAACACCAACAGTAATCCCTGCTTTAGTGGAGTATCTGAATCCAAGATTCTTAAGACGATCTAGCATTTTTGAAGTTTCAGTTATATGGAACTTCTTGAAGATCTCAGCGATAATCTTCCCAAGAATACCTTTTTTAAATGGAGCTATTTCTTCTTGTGCTGCAATATGCTCCTTAACATTCACGCTTGTTTCAACAAAATAATTATCTGGTGTTTTTTCTTCAATGTTTTGTTTAGTCGGCTCATTCATATACGGGAATGATTCCGGTAAAATTTCATTGAAAATTAACTTTCCAACTGTGGTAATTAGTAACATTTTGTTTTGCTTTTCGGTAAAGGATTGTTTATTCAAAGTACCAGCATTAACAGCCACACGTGTATGTAAATGTACATAACCGTTTTGATATGCAAGTAGTGCTTCATTTATATCATTGAAAATCATACCCTCACCAATTGCACCCTCACGCTCTAATGTTAAGTAATAGTTACCTAACACCATATCCTGAGAAGGAGTAACAACTGGCTTACCATCCTTAGGGTTAAGAATGTTTTGAGCAGCAAGCATTAAAATACGCGCTTCAGCTTGTGCTTCAGCTGATAACGGAACGTGAACCGCCATTTGGTCACCATCAAAGTCCGCATTATATGCAGTACATACAAGTGGATGCAGACGGATCGCACGCCCTTCAACTAAAGTAGGTTCAAATGCTTGAATTCCTAATCTATGAAGAGTAGGTGCACGGTTAAGCAATACTGGATGTTCCTTAATCACAGATTCTAAAACATCCCATACCTCTGGTTGCACTCTCTCAATTTTACGTTTCGCACTTTTTATATTATGAGCTAATCCTTTTTCAACTAACTCTTTCATTACGAATGGTTTGAATAACTCAAGGGCCATTTCTTTAGGTAATCCACATTGATACATTTTCAGGTTTGGTCCAACAACGATTACCGAACGACCTGAGTAGTCAACACGTTTACCCAATAGGTTTTGACGGAAACGTCCTTGTTTCCCTTTCAGCATATGAGAAAGGGATTTTAACGGACGGTTACCTGGTCCTGTAACAGGTCGACCACGACGTCCATTATCAATAAGAGCATCAACTGCCTCTTGTAGCATACGCTTTTCGTTTTGAACAATGATACTAGGAGCGCCTAAATCTAATAAACGCTTAAGACGATTATTACGGTTAATAACACGTCTGTATAAGTCATTTAAATCAGATGTTGCAAAACGACCACCATCAAGCTGTACCATTGGACGAAGCTCAGGTGGAATAACAGGAAGAACATCAAGAATCATCCATGATGGATGATTACCAGAATTACGGAATGCTTCAAGAACTTCTAGACGCTTAATTGCACGCGTTCTTCTTTGTCCTTGAGCTGTTTTTAGTTCTTCTTTTAGAGCGTCAACTTCTTTATCTAAATCAATATCAGATAAAAGCTTTTTAATAGCTTCTGCACCCATAGATGCTTGGAAAGTATTACCGTATTTTTCGCGATATGCACGGTATTCTTTCTCAGATAATAGCTGTTTTTTCTCTAATGGAGTATCACCTGTGTCTGTTGTTACGTATGAAGCAAAATAGATTACTTCTTCTAAAGCACGAGGAGACATGTCTAACACTAAGCCCATACGGCTAGGAATACCCTTAAAGTACCAAATATGTGAGACAGGAGCAGCTAATTCAATATGTCCCATTCTCTCACGTCTTACCTTGGCACGAGTAACTTCAACTCCACAGCGATCACATACTACACCTTTATAACGTACTCTTTTATATTTACCACAATGGCATTCCCAGTCTTTAGTTGGCCCGAATATGCGTTCACAAAACAAACCATCTTTTTCTGGCTTCAGTGTACGATAATTAATCGTTTCTGGTTTCTTAACCTCACCAAAAGACCAAGAACGAATCTTGTCTGGTGAAGCTAAGCCGATGCTCATATATTCAAAATTATTTACATCTAACAAGGGGCCTACCTCCCTTTTCGTCTTCAGGTTCTACCCTATTTTAAAAGATTCGAAAGAATAAGTTTTAACTAAATTTTATGTCTAGCTATTGCGCTAAACCTCAAGGGTATAGACACTCATGAATGAAGAACATGAAAACCTCTTTATTCATAAGCATCTATATTACTTATGGCTTTAGCAAAGCTCTTTCAGTATTTATTATTATTCTTTCACTACTGTGTCTTTTTCTAACTCAACAGCTTCAGGCACTGTATCCACTTGTTCATTTATTGATAGACCTTCTGCTTGTTGTGATTCTTCATCATCATCAAGGTCTCTCATTTCGATCTCTTTTTCGTCACTTGAAAGCATTTTTACATCCATACCTAAACTTTGAAGCTCTTTAATTAATACTTTAAATGATTCAGGAACACCTGGTTCTGGAACATTTTCACCTTTAACAATCGCTTCATAAGTTTTTACACGACCAACAACATCATCTGATTTAACAGTCAGAATTTCTTGAAGAGTATAAGCAGCACCATAAGCTTCAAGTGCCCAAACCTCCATCTCTCCAAAACGCTGACCACCAAATTGTGCTTTACCACCAAGTGGTTGCTGTGTAACTAATGAGTATGGACCAGTTGAACGAGCATGTAATTTATCATCAACCATGTGAGCTAGCTTGATCATATACATGATTCCAACTGATACACGGTTATCAAATGGTTCACCTGTACGACCATCGTAAAGCACAGTCTTAGCATCACGTGCCATACCTGCTTCTTCTAACGTTGACCATACATCCTCTTCCCTCGCACCATCAAATACAGGAGAAGCAACATGAATACCCAATTTACGAGCAGCCATTCCTAAGTGTAGCTCTAGTACCTGACCGATATTCATACGTGAAGGAACTCCAAGCGGATTTAACATGATATCAACCGGCGTTCCATCTGGTAAGTAAGGCATATCCTCTTCTGGGAGAATACGTGAAATAACACCCTTGTTACCATGTCGTCCAGCCATTTTATCTCCTTCAGAGATTTTACGCTTTTGAACGATATATACACGGACTAATTGATTCACACCTGGTGGTAATTCATCTCCATCTTCACGATTAAATACCTTAACGTCAAGGATGATTCCTTCCCCACCATGTGGTACACGCAATGAAGTATCACGGACTTCACGAGCTTTTTCACCGAAGATTGCATGTAAAAGTCGTTCTTCTGCTGTAAGCTCAGTTACCCCTTTAGGTGTAACTTTACCAACAAGTAGATCACCGTCTTTTACTTCTGCACCAACTCGGATAATTCCACGCTCATCTAAGTTTCTTAACGCATCTTCCCCAACATTAGGGATATCACGAGTGATTTCTTCAGGTCCTAACTTCGTATCACGAGATTCTGACTCGTATTCTTCAATGTGAATAGATGTATAAACATCATCCTTCACAAGTCTTTCACTCATGATAATTGCATCTTCATAGTTATATCCATCCCAAGTCATGAAAGCAACCATAACGTTTCTTCCTAATGCTAGTTCACCTTTTTCCATCGATGGACCATCAGCAAGGATTTCACCTTTTACGACTTCATCACCTTCACTAACAATTGGACGTTGGTTGTAGCAAGTTCCTTGGTTAGAACGAATGAACTTCAACATACTATATTTATCTAAATTACCTTTAACTTTTTGACCATTTACATCCTCATATCGGCGAACCCAAACATTTTTGGCTTCCACTCGTTCAACAATACCAGGATGTTTACAGATAACTGCAGCACCTGAGTCTTTACCAGATACATATTCCATACCTGTTCCGACAAATGGAGCCTCTGGATTCATTAATGGTACTGCTTGACGTTGCATGTTTGCACCCATTAATGCACGGTTCGAGTCATCGTTTTCTAAGAAAGGAATACAAGCTGTTGCAGCAGATACTACCTGCTTAGGTGATACATCCATGTAATCTATGCGGTCTCTATTAATAACTGTATTCTCGCCACGGAAACGTGCAACGATATCAGTATCAATAAATGAACCATCATCAGCTAACCTAGCATTTGCTTGGGCAACAACGTAATTATCTTCTTCATCAGCAGTTAAGTAGTCAATACGAGATGTTACTTTTCCTGTCTCTGGATCAACTCTACGATATGGTGTTTCAATAAACCCAAATCTGTTTACTTTTGCATAAGATGACAGCGAGTTAATCAAACCGATGTTCGGACCCTCAGGAGTCTCGATTGGACACATACGGCCATAGTGTGAGTAATGTACGTCACGCACTTCAAATCCTGCACGTTCACGAGTTAAACCACCAGGTCCTAATGCTGATAAACGACGTTTATGAGTTAACTCGGCTAATGGATTCGTTTGATCCATGAACTGAGATAATTGTGAGCTACCAAAGAACTCTTTAATAGACGCAATAACAGGACGAATGTTAATTAATTGTTGCGGAGTAATTGTATTCGTATCCTGAATTGACATTCTCTCACGAACTACACGTTCCATCCTTGATAAACCAATTCTAAATTGATTTTGTAATAATTCTCCGACTGAACGCAATCTACGATTTCCTAGGTGATCGATATCGTCTGTATCACCAACACCATGTAATAGATTAAAGAAATAGCTAATAGAAGATAAAATATCAGCAACAGTGATGTTTTTAACAGCTTCTTCTACATACGCATTTCCTAAAACATTAATAACCTTTTCACCTTCAGGATCATTCGGTGCGTAGATTTTAATAGATTGAAGAGTTATCTCGTCGTCAGTCACTCCACCAGATGGGTGCTCTTTTTTGAATCCTACACCACTTTCAAGGTTTGGCATGATTCGATCTAATGTTCTTCTATCAATCATTGTTCCTTTTTCAACTATGATTTCACCTGTTTCCGGATCAACTAGTGTTTCTGCTAAACGTTGATTGAAAAGGCGATTCTTAATATGAAGCTTTTTATTAATCTTGTAACGCCCAACATTTGCTAAATCATAGCGTTTTGGATCAAAAAATCTTGAGTCTAATAAACTCTTCGCGTTATCAACTGTTGGTGGTTCACCCGGGCGAAGACGCTCATAGATTTCAAGCAGGGCTTTTTCAGTACTTTCCGTATTATCTTTATCAAGAGTATTACGTAAGTACTCATTCTCACCCAATAAGTCGATGATTTCTTGATCAGAGCCAAACCCAAGAGCACGCAATAAAACCGATACAGGTAATTTACGTGTACGATCGATTCGTACATAAACTACATCTTTTGCATCTGTTTCGTACTCTAACCAAGCTCCACGGTTTGGAATAACAGTCGCAGTAAAGCCTCTTTTACCATTTTTATCAACTTTACCACTGAAATATACACTTGGGCTACGGACTAACTGAGACACGATAACGCGCTCTGCCCCGTTAATTACAAATGTACCTGTTTCTGTCATGAGAGGAAAATCTCCCATAAAGACATCTTGATCTTTTACTTCACCAGTTTCCTTGTTAATTAAGCGCACCTTTACACGTAATGGCGCAGAATAGGTAACATCGCGCTCCTTTGATTCCTCAACGGAGTACTTAGGATCTCCTAAGCTATAATCAATAAATTCTAGCGAGAGGTTACCAGTGAAATCCTCAATAGGAGAAATATCCTGAAACATTTCTCTCAAGCCCTCATCAAGAAACCATTGATAGGAAGAGGTTTGAATTTCAATAAGATTTGGTAATTCTAACACTTCACTAATGCGTGCATAACTTCTACGTTGGCGGTGTCGTCCATACTGAACTAGTTGACCTGTCAACTCATTCACCCCTCAAATCAAGCGTAATAGATCTTGCGTTGTACCATTATGTATACCTTAAATTTTTTAGACAGACGAATAAGAGAACTCACATATGATCATTCTCTTTAAAATCAATATCTTAATATACAACCTATGAAATCTGAAATAAAAACAAAGGGAAATCAAGTACAAACGCAAGGAAAAAACAAAAAATAAAAAGGGTTTCATCCTAGAAAACCACAATTTGAATCGTACTATTGATTTTATAATTATCTCCATAAAACTAACTTTTATACATCAATTTACCTAAAAATTAGACAGTTATGGAAATTATATATTGGCATTTTATAATATTAACATAGTAGGAAAATTGAGTCAACATTTTTTAGCTTTAATGATATAATAGCCTTTTTTCTTTTCGACAACTTCAACTTCCTTAAACATTTCTTCTAATTTATCAATTGCTGATGGTGCTCCTTGTTTCTTTTGAATAACAATCCACAACTCACCGTCTTCAACTAAATGCTTAAAGCTATCTTCAAAGATTGAATGAACAATCTTTTTGCCAGCTCGTATAGGAGGGTTCGTTAAGATCGCCATATATTTGCGATCTGCTTTTATTTTTTGAAATAAGTCACTTTGAAAGATTGTCACATTTTCAACCGAATTGAGAGCTGCATTATCAATCGCTAATTCAATTGCCCGCTCATTGATGTCGATTAAGTCAACATGCCTATTATAGTGTTTCGCAATCGATAGACCTACTGGCCCATATCCACAACCAACATCCAAAATATCTCCTTTGATATCAGGTAGTGTAAATGCTTCTATTAAAAGCCGCGACCCAAAGTCAACTTCATTTTTCGAAAACACCCCCCGATCACTTTGAAAAGTAAAGAGGTGCCCCTTTAAGGTAAATTCCCACGTTTTGCGTTTACTTTGAACTGTAGGTTTTTGAGAATAATAATGGTTATTCATCTTTATTCCTCCTCTTTCAGGAGTTTAGGGTTTACATTTTTATTTCTTTTTATACATTTAGCCGCTATTTTATTTCACTATAAATAAAAAGCTCGCCATCACTAGCGAGCTTTTTAACAAGTTGCGTTATAATTACTTAACCTCTACAGAAGCGCCAACTTCTTCAAGTTTAGCTTTTAATTCTTCAGCTTCTTCTTTAGTAACGCCTTCTTTGATTGCTTTAGGAGCGTTATCAACTACTTCTTTAGCTTCTTTTAAGCCAAGGCCAGTTGCTTCACGTACAACTTTGATAACTTTGATTTTTTGTCCGCCAGCACTTGCAAGTATTACGTCAAATTCAGTTTGCTCAGCAGCAGCTTCGCCACCAGCAGCAGCAACAGCTACAGGAGCTGCAGCAGTAACACCAAACTCTTCTTCGATTGCTTTAACTAAGTCGTTTAATTCTAAAACAGTCATACTTTTAACTGCTTCAATGATTTGTTCTTGAGTCATTATAATTTCCTCCTTGTTTTTCCTTTTAATGTTTTATTACTAAATGAATAATAGGCTAATTGAATTATGCGCCTTGTTCTTCTTTTTGATCTGCAACAGCTTTAGTAGCAAGTGCAAGGTTACGGATTGGAGCTTGAAGAACGCTAAGCAACATAGAAAGTAAACCTTCGCGTGATGGAAGTTCAGCAAGAGCTTTAACTTCTTCAACTGTAGCGATATTACCTTCAATTACACCAGCTTTGATTTCAAGTGCTTCATGCTTTTTAGCGAAGTCATTTAAAATTTTTGCTGGAGCAACAACATCCTCAGAACTGAATGCAATCGCATTCGGACCAGTTAAGGCGTCATTAAGACCAGTAAGTTCAGCTTGTTCTACAGCACGGCGAGTCATCGTGTTTTTGTATACTTTGAAGTCGATACCTGCATCACGTAATTGCTTACGTAGTTCAGTAACTTCACCTACAGTTAATCCACGGTAGTCTACAACGATAGTAGATTTGCTTTCACGAAATTTAGTAGTAATCTCGTCAACGATCTGTTTCTTTTGTTCGATAATTGCGCTCATTGTTACACCTCCTGTAGTTTCATGTGTGACACTATTACCGTTCGGTGATGGCTGCATGGAAAAACCTCCACGATAGACATGGAGGTTTGTATATACAACAACAAGCAAACAAATGCTTTATTCGTAAATACACCTCGGTAGGGATTTAAGCTTTACAAGCACCTACTGTCTACGGTATAGCGATATTTATTTAAAACAACATTGCTAATTATATATAAACTATTTCACTAAGTCAATAGTTATTATTTTACAGAAAAACTTGAAGTGTCAACTTTAACGCCAGGTCCCATTGTAGAAGTAGTATTAACACTCTTCATATAAGTTCCTTTTGCTGCAGCTGGTTTTGCTTTTAATAATGTTTCGAAAACTGTTGTGAAGTTTTCAACTAGTTTGCTATCGTCAAATGATACTTTACCGATAGGAACATGGATGATACCAGCTTTATCAAGACGGTATTCAACCTTACCAGCTTTAATTTCATTAACAGCTTTTGTAACATCAAATGTTACAGTTCCAGTTTTAGGGTTTGGCATTAAACCTTTTGGTCCTAATACACGACCTAATTTACCAACTTCACCCATCATGTCTGGTGTCGCAACGATTACATCGAAGTCAAACCAACCTTGTTGGATTTTAGTGATATAATCAGCATCACCAACGAAATCTGCACCAGCAGCTTCAGCTTCTTTCGCTTTCTCGCCTTTAGCAAATACTAATACACGTTGAGTTTTACCAGTACCATTAGGAAGTACTACTGCACCACGAATTTGTTGGTCAGCTTTCTTAGGGTCAACTCCTAAACGGAAAGCAACTTCTACAGTTGCGTCAAACTTAACAACACTAGTTTTTTTAACTAGTTCCACTGCTTCTTGAACCGCATAAAACTTAGTACGATCTACAAGCTTAGCAGCTTCTACTAACTTTTTACCTCTTTTAGCCATTTTTATTTCCTCCTTAGTGGTTTTAGCGGAATAACCTCCCACGAATAAAGGTTGCGAACTTGTTTTTAAGCAAACTCGCAACCCCAAAAAACATTCGAATCTAATAAAAAATTAGTCTTCGATAACGATACCCATGCTACGTGCAGTACCTTCAACCATACGCATTGCTGATTCAACGCTTGCTGCGTTTAAATCAGGCATTTTTGTTTCAGCTATTTCACGTACTTTGTCACGCTTAACTGTCGCTACTTTATTACGGTTTGGTTCACCAGAACCAGACTCAATTCCAGCCGCTTTTTTAAGAAGAACAGCAGCAGGCGGAGTTTTCGTAATAAATGTAAATGAACGGTCTTCGAATACCGTGATTTCAACTGGAATGATTAAGCCAGCTTGATCAGCTGTACGAGCGTTAAATTCTTTACAGAATCCCATGATATTAACACCAGCTTGACCTAATGCAGGACCAACTGGTGGAGCTGGATTAGCTTTAGCTGCAGGAATTTGCAATTTTACAATTTTAATTACTTTTTTAGCCACGAGACACACCTCCTTAAGTCCGTGATGTGGTAATTGGGTTATACCCTCCCACTCATCTAAGCCATTCGTAATATGAATGGTTAAAATTTGGGCAACAAGTCAAATCAAGTTTATTGACGAGCTTACCTACCCATATCGATTCAGAAATAACTGTATTTCTGATCAGTGTAAAAACATAATTCTGTCTCATAATCCTGAGACATACTGACCTATGAAAGTTTAACACTTTTCATAATTGATTTCAAGTTTTTTTAGATTATAATTTACTTACCTGTTCAAAGTCCAACTCTACAGGTGTTTCACGTCCAAACATATTAACAAGAACTTTAAGCTTATTTTTATCTTGATCAATTTCTTCGATCGATCCAGTAAAGTTTGCAAACGGTCCTTCTGTGACCTTCACTGTTTCTTTCAATTCGTAATCAAATTCAACTCTACGCTCATCCATACCCATGCGTTTTAAGATGAAACTCACTTCATCAGGTAATAGAGGTGTTGGTTTTGACCCATGACCAGACGAACCAACAAACCCAGTTACTCCGGGCGTATTACGAACAACATACCAAGAATCGTCAGTCATTACAATCTCAACTAGTACATATCCAGGGAAGACTTTTTTCTTTACAACTTTCTTTTTGCCGTCCTTATAATCTGTTTCTTCCTCTTCAGGTACTACCACACGGAATATTTTATCTTCCATGCCCATAGATTCTACACGTTTCTCTAGATTTGCTTTTACCTTATTTTCATAACCTGAATATGTGTGTACAACATACCAATTCTTTTCCATAGTGTCAGGACAACTTGTCCTTCCCTCCCCACAGTAGATTTTATACTAAACGCACCAATACGAAAATCTATATTATTCTACATGAATACTAAATCTTTTTTAAACAATGAAAAAACCCGTTTAACGGGTTTTGCAGAGAAAGATTAATATTTTCTATTATAGCACGATTTTCCATCTGTTATTCAAAAATTAAACGAATTAAAGAAGAAATACCTAAGTCAATGACCGCAAAGAAAACACCAACAAATACTACAGTGGATACAACCGTAATTGTATACCTTGTCAATTCTTTACCTTTCGGCCAACTAACCTTCTTCATTTCACGAGATACATCTCGGAAAAAATTAACTAAACGTTGCATGAATGCTACCTCCAGGAATAATAGGGAAACTTCGTATAAAATAATTTATGAAGACTACTTTGTTTCACGGTGGTTCGTATGCGAATTACAGACTTTACAAAATTTATTGACTTCTAACCGTTCATTTGTGCTCGTTATATTTTTCATTGTAGTATAGTTTCTACTTCCACAGGAAGTACAAGCCAACGTTACTTTTTTTCGCATTTCCTCACCTACCGTTTCACTTTTATTCCATAAAACTGTATCATAGTGAGGTTTTTTCGTCAATAAACGATCAAATTCAGCCTAATTTTTGATTTTCACAAACTAATTTCTCTTAATTCTAAATACCGTTCAAGTTTTCTCTTTACACGCTGCAATGCATTATCGATGGACTTCACGTGTCTATTTAATTCTTCTGAAATTTCGTGATATGAACGGCCGTCTAAATATAAGACCAGCACCTTTCGTTCTAAATCACTTAATAATTCACCCATCTTAACCTCAATGTCATCAAATTCCTCTTGATTAATGATGAGCTCTTCAGGGTCCATAACTTTTGCACCGGAAATAACATCCATTAATGTCCGATCCGATTCTTCATCATAAATCGGCTTGTCCAATGATACATAAGAATTTAACGGAATATGTTTTTGACGAGTAGCGGTTTTTATAGCGGTAATGATTTGCCTGGTAATACATAATTCAGCAAATGCCTTAAATGAAGTGAGCTTGTCCTCTTTAAAGTCACGAATGGCTTTATATAAACCAATCATTCCCTCTTGAATAATATCCTCTCGATCCGCACCAATTAAAAAATACGATCTTGCTTTTGCTCGTACAAAATTTCGATATTTAGTAATTAAGTAGTCAAGTGCTTCACTATCTCCATTATGCACGAGTTCAACCACTTGTTCGTCTTCCAATAATCCAAATTCTTCCCTGTTGACCTTACCCTTGTTGAATGGTGAATTCAAGCCGATCCCCCCGACCGCACACAAGATAACAATATTATACAGCATGCATTTTGTAAGCGTCAACCAACTATAAATTCCCCCTGCGCCACTTCTCTAGCTTTTCCATGACATCATCAGGAAATAATATTTTTGAAGATGGACGTTTTTCCTCAATCTTTTTCACTCTGTGTTTAATTCTACCTTCTATGGAATCCATCTCATTCAACAACTCTCTCGCTGATTTACGAAGTGCACCTTGCCCAAATATCGCCCATTGTTCAGTAAAATCCGATGTAGCAACATGAACTTGAGTTTTAATATTGTTTAATGATATTGCTAGCTTTTCAATACGCTCATCTGCAGTCTCGTTCTCTCGAGTGAAAATAACCTCTACTCGATAGTTTTTTTGCTTTTTTTCAATTCCTTTTACAAGGTGTGCATCAAAAACGATAATAACTCGGTAACCAGTATAGGCTTGATATTCAGCCATTTTTTCAATTAATTGATTTCTTGCCTCAGAAAGATTGTCCTTCTTAAGCCTTTGTAAAAAGGGCCAAGCCCCGATAATGTTATATCCATCAACTAATAGGATATCCATTTCATTCTACTCCCCTAAAGGGTGTCGCTTTCTGTATACCTCATACATCAAAAGGCTTGCTGCAACAGAAGCATTTAATGATGTAACATGTCCCACCATTGGCATTTTAATTAAGAAGTCGCATTTTTCTTTAATAAGACGACCAATTCCTTTTCCTTCACTTCCTATAATGAGGGCTAGTGGCATTTTTCCGTCTAAATTACGGTAATCATCCGCACCTTTGGCATCTGTTCCTACGATCCAAACCCCTCGTTCTTTTAATTCTTCTATTGTTCTCGCCATGTTTGTTACACGGGCAACGGGGATATATTCAATTGCACCAGTAGAAGCTTTAGCGACTGTAGCCGTTAATCCTACTGCTCTTCTTTTAGGAATCACGATTCCATGTGCACCAACAGCGTCTGCTGTTCTCATAATTGATCCTAAATTATGTGGATCTTCAATTTCATCTAATAACAGTAGGAAAGGTAGTTCACCTCTTTTTTCTGCATTAAGTAAAATATCATCAACATGAACATATTCATAAGCAGCTACTTGTGCCACCACACCTTGGTGATTACCTTCCACCATTTGATCAATTTTCTTCTTTGGCACAAAGTTGATCGTTACACCTTTTTCTTTTGCAAGCTTCGTTATTTGCTGTGCTTGTCCTTTTAATGAATTTTCAGCAACCCATATTTTATTAATATCTCGAGATGACTTTAACACCTCTATTACAGGATTACGTCCAATAATATAATCTTGATCCATTAGCCTTTCCTCCTTTCTTTAATCATTAATAAACTCAAATGAAGCATGTATCAGTTCTTCCATTCGATTATGCTTTTTTTCTAAATAAAGATGTCCGATCAACGCTTCAAACGCTGTACTATATCGGTATGTTTGTACATCTGTGTTTTTCGGAATTGTCCCTGATTTTGCATTTCTCCCCCGTCTAATAACAGCTAATTCTTCTTCAGTAAAGCTCTCTGATGAGAATAAATGATGCAAAATACTAGCTTGAGCTTTTGCAGAAACATACCTTTTCGCTTGGTTATGAAGCTGGTTTGGTCGTATATTCCCTTTGGCTATAAGGTGATGCCTTACATAAATTTCATAGACAGCATCACCTATATAAGCCAATGCTAAGCTATTCAAAAGCTTCGAATCTTTAATTGTTTCAAAATCTAAAAACATGATGTTCCTCTTTTCTATACAAATGCCAAATGGCGTTTAGCAACAATTCCAAAAATGAAGGATAGACGGAACCATCGCTACAAGTCCCGCTCTATTCGCCTTAATCAACGTTAAAACTCTTACTATCTTTATTCCCTCATATCTAAAAACATAATCAATTAACTACGTTTCCATCTTGTTCCTTGAGGCGTATCCTCTAAAATAATATTTAAGTCTTTTAATTTATCACGAATTTCATCTGCTAATGCAAAATTACGGTCTTTTCTAGCTTGAATACGTTGCTCAATCATTAAGTCAATTTCATCATCCAGAAGATCTGCCTGTGCAAATTTAACACCTAACACTGCTCCTAATTGATCGAACTCATTAAGAAAAGCTTGAATGACTTCCTCTGACGTATTTTGTTCCTGTAAATAGTAGTTCGCTTGTTTTGACAAGTCAAACAGAACAGATATTGCATTAGCTGTATTAAAATCATCATCCATCTCTTTTTTAAACTGAAGATGATATTCGTTGATTTTACTAAGCCACCATCCATTGTTATCAGTCAAATTTGTGCTACTATTCTTTCGGTGTTGAAGATTAACATAAGATGTAGTTAATCGTTCAAATGCATTTTTTGTACTTTCCAATAAATCTTGTGAAAAGTTGATTGGATGTCGATAATGGACAGATAGCATAAAGAAACGAACAACTTGTGGGTCAATTTCTTTAATGATATCGTGGACTAATACGAAATTTCCTAATGATTTAGACATCTTTTCATTATTTATATTTATATAACCATTATGCATCCAGTACTTTGCAAATGGTTTTTGATTTAAAGCCTCTGATTGAGCAATTTCATTCTCATGGTGTGGGAAGGTTAAATCTTGGCCACCTGCATGTATGTCTATCGTATCTCCAAGATATTTTTTTGCCATAGCTGAGCATTCTATATGCCAACCAGGTCGACCATTCCCCCAAGGACTTTCCCAGGAAATTTCTCCTTCCTTCGCCGCTTTCCACAAAACAAAATCCAGCGCATCAAGTTTCTTCTCTCCTACACCAATCCGGTTACCTAAACGTAGTTCATCAATTGACTGATGTGAAAGCTTACCATACTCCTTAAATTCTCTTGTTTTATAATAAACATCTCCACCAGCCTCATAAGCATATCCTTTATCAATCAATGCTTGAATAAAGTCAATGATAATATCAATGCTTTCGGTAACACGTGGGTGAATTGTAGCCCGCTTGCATCCAAGTGCCGAAACATCTTCAAAATAAGCATCGATAAAGCGCTCTGCAATTGTTGGTACATCCTCGCCAAGTTCATTTGCTGCTTTAATTAATTTATCATCAACATCAGTAAAGTTAGATACAAAGTTTACTTCATATCCACTATATTCTAAGTATCTTCTTACTGTATCGTAAACGATTGCTGGTCTGGCATTTCCTATATGAATATAATTATAGACTGTTGGACCACATACATACATTTTCACTTTCCCTGCTTCAAGTGGTTCAAACGTTTCCTTTTGCCTTGTTAGCGTATTGTACAACTTTATTGTCATGTTCACTCGTTCCTTTCCTTAACTGTTGTACTTCATTTCTTAAGCTTGAAAGCTCTGACTCTAACTCTTTAAAACGATCTGCAACTGGATCTGGTAAATCACAGTGATTTAGATCTTGATCAACCCGTCTACCGTTTTGTATGACTACTCTACCTGGAATTCCCACAACAGTTGAATGATCTGGAACATCCTTCAGTACAACAGAACCTGCTCCTATTTTAGAGTATGCACCAACAGTGATAGATCCTAACACTTTTGCTCCTGTGGCAATTAATGCATGATCTTTAATTGTAGGGTGCCTTTTACCTTTTTCCTTACCAGTTCCACCTAGAGTAACTCCTTGGAAAACCGTAACATTATCACCAATTTCACAGGTTTCACCGATTACGACTCCCATACCGTGATCAATAAAAAACCTGCGACCAATTCTTGCAGCAGGATGGATTTCAACTCCTGTAAAAAATCGGCTAATTTGAGAAACTGTTCTCGCTAAGAAGAAAAGTTTCTTTTTGTAAAATGCATGAGCAATACGATGACCCCAAATCGCATGTAATCCAGAGTACGTTAATATGACCTCAAAGTAGTTTCTAGCAGCTGGATCTTGTTCGAACACGACCTCTACATCTTCTTTCATCATGCTAAACACGACTATCCCTCCAATCATCACTTTTGTTTAATTTTTCACTTTAGCCCTAAAGGTAAGGACTATTCCAGTTTCCCAATCCCATTTGCGCCGTAAAATAAGGTAATTGTAGGTACAAAAAAAAGCGTCTCTGTAAAAAATACAGAGACGCTTGTTATGCGCGGTTCCACTCTGTTTAGGTATGAGAAGCTTAATCACGCACTAAGACGCCTCATGACCTCAACTTTGGCTCTTTAACGTAGAGCGATACGCTTTTACTTACTAATCACGTGTGGACGTTTAGCAAAAGACTCAAAGGTGCATTTCAAGAATTACTTCACATAAACCTCTTTCAGCCAATGGAGGTTTTCTCTAAAAAGGAAGTAAATCTTTACTCTCCTTATCAACGTTTTAACTATTGGTTTAACCCTACTATATTACATTTTTGATAAAAAGTTAACTAATAATATTTTCTAATCTTGAAATCACTTTACTTTTACCTAAAACCGCTATTGATTTCGGTAAATCAGGACCGTGCATTTGACCAGTAATGGCAACACGAATTGGCATAAACAAGTTCTTGCCCTTTTGACCAGTAGCCTTTTGGACAGCTTTAATTGAGGCCTTTACATTGTCTGCTGAAAAGTCTTCAACAATTTTTAGCTCATTAATAAATGCTGATAACACTTCAGGAACCTGTTCACCTTCTAGAACTGCTTTTGCTTCCTCATTGTATGTGATGTCCTCTTTGAAGAACAATTCAGTTAAGCTTACAATTTCTGCACCATAGCTCATTTGTTCTTGATAAAGAGCAATTAGCCCGTGAATTCTTTCAGCTTCTTCCTCACTCATATTATCCGATACTTTACCAGCTTTTATTAAGTGTGGTAAAGATAGAGAAATAAGTACGTCTAACTCTAATTGCTTAATATATTGGTTATTCATCCAAGCAAGCTTTTGTGTGTCAAAAACAGCAGGAGATTTGGATAAACGAGCAGGATCAAAAATTTCAATTAGTTGCTCTTTATTATATACCTCTTCTTCTCCACCTGGAGACCAACCAAGAAGAGCAATAAAGTTAAATAAGGCATCTGAAAGGTAACCTAGTTCCTCATATTGCTCAATAAATTGAATAATTGATTCGTCTCGTTTACTTAGCTTTTTACGATTTTCATTGACAATTAACGTCATATGTCCGAATACAGGAACATCCCATCCAAAGGCTTCATAAATCATGATTTGCTTTGGTGTATTCGAAATATGATCTTCGCCACGTAATACATGAGAAATTTCCATTAAGTGATCATCAACTGCTACCGCAAAATTATAGGTAGGTGTACCATCTTTTTTGACAATAACGAAGTCACCCATACCTTCTGATTCAAATGAAATGTCACCTTTCACCATATCTTTGAAGCGAAATTCTCTATTTGCTGGAACTCTAAATCGAATGCTCGGCTGTAACCCTTGATCTTCAAGGCTCTTTTGCTCTTCGACTGTTATGTCCGCATGCTTTCCAGAATACTGTGGTGTCTCACCACGAGCAATTTGTTCCTCACGTTCTTTTTCCAATTCCTCTTCTGTACAATAGCATTTATAAGCCAAACCTTTTTCTAGTAGTTGCTCATAATATTTCTTATAGATTTCATTTCTTTCAGACTGGCGGTATGGGCCATACTCTCCACCAACATCTACACTCTCATCCCAGTCAATTCCAAGCCACTTTAAATACTTTAATTGACTTTCTTCTCCACCTTCAATATTTCGCTTTTTATCGGTATCTTCAATACGGACAATGAATTTCCCGCCTTGATTTTTTGCGAATAGATAGTTAAATAATGCCGTTCTCGCATTTCCAATATGTAAATGCCCAGTAGGACTTGGGGCATAACGTACCCTTACTTCATTTGCCATATCGTAAACCTCCACAATTTTCTATGAATTTATCACTAATTTAACCTTTTGAAAGGAATCCCTTTGTATGAACTTGTATATCCTTTTCCCAAATTATTAAATTGGCCAGAATTAATTTTATCACCAAAAATAATAAGATACAAAAAAATAAATCAACTTACTTTCGTTTCTGAATCAAAACCGTTGCCTGTGACGCAATCCCTTCTTGTCTGCCGGTAAAGCCTAGCTTTTCTGTTGTTGTTGCCTTCACATTCACCTGGGAAATATCTGCTTCAAGCAATTCAGCGATACGTTCTCTCATGTTACCTATATGTGGAGCCATTTTCGGTTTTTGCGCGATGATTGTACAGTCTATGTTTCCTAACTCATATCCTCTTTCTTTTACAAGCTTCCAAACATGGATTAGTAACTTAGCCGAATCTGCATCCTTGAAGTTTGGATCGGTATCAGGAAAATGTTTTCCGATGTCTCCTTCTGCAATTGCTCCTAAACAAGCATCTGCAACAGTATGTAATAAAACATCCGCATCTGAATGACCTAACAATCCTTTTTCATACGGAATTTCAATCCCACCAATTATTAAAGGGCGACCTTCAACTAATTGATGAACATCGTAGCCTTGTCCAATTCTAATCATCATTTTTCCTCTTTTCGCTTACTATTGGTATTTTATCGATTAGTTCTGTTAAACTTGTTTGTTGATTTGCTCTGTAGGTGTTCGCTTTCCGCGGAATGTCCAGAATCCTCCCGCAGAAGTACACATATCCGTCCCAATCAACAAAGTGCCAAATCAACGGTGAGCTTTAACAGAGCCTATAGATTAAAGTTTTTACTTACCCATAATAGCCTTTGCTATTAGTAAGTCCTCTGGTGTCGTTAATTTTATATTTGTATAATCACCTAGCACGATTGAAACTGGCTTTCCTGTTCGTTCAATAAGACTTGCATCATCTGTTCCAAGATAATTATCTTTATTAGCTTGGTGATGAGCGTCAATAACAAGAGACGGAATAAATGCCTGTGGAGTTTGCACTGACCACAAGGTTGATCTCTCTACAGTTTCTACGACTACACCATTTTCAACCCGCTTGATTGTGTCCTTTACTGGAACTGCTAATGTTGCCGCTCCTGTTTCTTGCGCTTTATGTACTAGATCCTCAATTTTTTTATGCGAAATAAAAGGACGTGCCCCGTCATGAACGAGAACAATCCCTTCGTCATCAACAGCCTGTAAACCGTTATACACACTAAACTGTCTTTCACTCCCACCCGCTACTATAGATTTTATTTTGTTTATATGATAATCATTGAAAAGTTTTTGAAATACGTCTCTTTCTTGCTCATTAATTACTAATATAATACCCGAACAATTTGAATGTTCTTCAAACACCTTTAATGTATGAATGATAATGGGAGCTTGTTCGAGCTCAATAAACTGCTTGTTTTTTCCAACATTCATTCGTTTGCCTTGTCCAGCAGCAGGAATGACGACTTGATAGTTCATTATGTCTACTCCTTCAAAAATTCTGTATACCATCATCATAAAAGATTAGCCTGAATATGTAAAACAGCCCATGAAACATTAGTCACCTAATGTACCACGGGCCTGTTAAAAAAGCGCAAGACGCCGATATCGACAAGAAGAATAAGACAAGTCGGAAGGTTATACATTAACCTTCTGGACGAATGGCATAAGAAGATTCCTCTCAAGAAGATAGCGCCTAGAGCTAGACATGAAAGCTAAGTACAAATAAATTATCTTCATATCCCTTTTAAATATTTATATTTTTTACAATGCTTTTTCTAATAATTTTGGTTTTGCAAAAATCATTCTACCTGCAGACGTTTGAAGAACACTTGTAACAAGGACATCAATATGTTTTCCGATATAATTACGTCCGTCTTCTACAACAATCATTGTACCATCATCCAAATAGGCGATTCCTTGATTATGCTCTTTCCCATCCTTGATTACCTGAACATTCATTTCTTCTCCAGGTAACACGACAGGTTTAACAGCATTTGCTAAATCATTGATATTAAGTACATGAACCTTTTGTAATTCACAAACTTTATTTAAATTAAAATCATTTGTAACGACAACTCCGGAAGTTATCTTCGCTAATTTCACTAATTTGCTATCAACTTCTTGAATTTCCTCAAAATCACCTTCATAAATTTCTACATTAATTGCAAGCTCTTTTTGAATTCGATTAAGAATATCAAGACCCCTACGACCTCTGTTTCGTTTTAATACATCAGATGAATCAGCAATATGCTGAAGCTCCTCTAAAACGAATTGGGGAATAACAATAGTTCCTTCTAAAAAGCCAGTTTGACAAATGTCAGCGATTCTACCATCGATGATAACACTTGTATCTAATATTTTCAGTTTTTTATCCTCAGTTTCAACCTCTTCATCCGCAGATCCCTTTTTCTTACCGATTCGATTTGGCACGGAAAATAAGTTAATTAATTCATCTTTTTTCTTAAACCCAATTTGGAAACCTAGATATCCGAGCAGTAATGTTAAAAAGATTGGAATGATTGTATTAAATATTTGATATTGAATATCTTTTAAAGGAATAACAATAAGAAAAGCAATAATAAGACCAAAGATTAATCCTAAACTACCAAATAACACATCTGTAACAGGAGCTTTAACAACAGCCTCTTCTAATACTCGAATCCAATTCACAACGTAATCTACTAACCAAAATGTTGCAACAAAAAAGACAACTGCACCTAATACAGCTAAAGTATAAGGTGTATTAATAAAAGGTATGTCCTGCATATTTAATAACTCAAGTAGCTCTGGCATGAAAAAGATCCCTAACATACCACCTACACTCAAAAATAACAGTTGTATAATGCGTTTAATTAACATACCTTCACCTCCTTTTAACGATATAACTACTTTATCCTACTTCTAGGACATGTGAAATAAAAAATTAAAAATGTAAAAAGATTGATACATTGTTGTAATTTTACAAACAATTTGACTGCGATACTTGCTTTTCTTTGTATAAGGTTAGACATTGTAATGCCTTCACACCAACTCTTATATGGTCTGGTGATGGGAGTTTTATGAAGCTAGATTCAATTCGTTTTTAAATGAGTTTGTAATAAATATGATAGCTTAACCTAAGATCCCACTTCCTTTATACACACGTAAAAATCAATTTTAATATACCCTAAATTAATGAGTTTAAAACCATAAAAATGAAAGTTTCATTAAATATTCTTATATGTGACGATCAATTAAAAGTTGATCTTGTAACCTTTTCAATCCTTCAATAATCTTTTTCGCCCTCACCTCTCCTATACCATCAACCTCATCTAACTCTTCTACGGATGCGCGCAAAATAAGTTTCAAATTTTTATAGGTTGTCACTAAATTTTCAATAATGATCGTTGGGAGCCTAGGAATTTTATTTAACATTCGATACCCTCTTGGCATAACTGGGCTATCTATATTTGTAAATGAGGAGAAACCTAGTAATTTAAAAAGAACAGAATCCTCTAAAAGTTCAAAGCTTGAAAGGTCCTGGAGCTGTTTAAGGAATCGATAAGGATCAACAGCTTTATCATTTGCGTAATCTTTTATTAATAAAGCAGCTTCTTCTTCTAGTCCAGATAGTAACTCAGCTAATTGTAACCTAATAAGATGGCCTTCTGCTCCTAGTTCATTCACATAATCATTTATTTCATCCTTTATACGTAAGACCATTTCAATCCGATGCAACACTTGTAAAACTTCCTTAAACGTAACAAGTTCCTCTAGCTCTAATGCACCTAATGTCGAGATTGATTGATCAAGAACAAGCTTATATTTTTCTAACGTTTGGATCGCTTGATTAGCCTTCGTTAATATGACACCAATGTCTCTAAGCGCATACCTTAATTCACCATGATAGAGAGTAATAACATTTCTCCTTTGGGAAATGGCAATCACTAAGTTGCCTGTTTGTTTAGCCACCCGCTCTGCGGTTCGATGCCTCATACCAGTTTCTGATGAATATATTGATGAATCTGGAACCAACTGGGCATTTGCATACAAAATTTTATTACCCGAATCACTTAAGATAATGGCACCATCCATTTTTGCTAACTCATATAAATGTGCCGAGGAGAATGAACATTGTATAGAAAAGCCACCATCAATAACTTCTTTTACTTTTTCGTTGTGACCAACAACAATTAAACCACCTGTTTTAGCACGTAAGACATTCTCAATTCCTTCCCTTATTGGTGTTCCAGGTGCAACGAATTGTAAAATTTCATTTAACGTCCGTTCACCTGATATACTCTCTATCTTTGTCATGTACTATCCTCCTAACGTTTTATGGAGAGCCTCCGCTACATTCTTCACTCCAATAATCTCGATATCATCTGGAGGGTTCCATCCACCTATATTTGCCTCTGGAATAATCGCCCTTTTAAAACCAAGCTTTGCTGCCTCCATTACTCTTTGTTCAATCCTAGAAACTCTACGGACTTCACCAGTTAACCCCACTTCACCAATAATGACATCAGTTGGTTTTGGGGGTGCATCCTTAAAACTTGATGCAATGCTTACAGCAACTGCTAAATCGATAGCAGGTTCATCAAGCTTCACTCCACCAGCAACTTTTAAATACGCATCTTGATTTTGAAGAAGCAAGCCAACTCGTTTTTCTAAAACTGCCATTAATAAAGGTACACGGTTGTGATCAATTCCTGTTGCCATTCTTCTAGGGTTACCGAAGCTAGTTGGTGAAATTAAGGCTTGAATCTCGACAAGAACAGGTCTCGTTCCCTCCATTGAAGCTACAACAGTTGAACCAGCTGCGCCTTTTGATCTTTCTTCTAGAAATATTTCTGAGGGATTTTGCACCTCTTCTAGACCAGATTCCTTCATCTCAAATATTCCCATTTCATTTGTTGAACCAAACCGATTCTTTACAGCACGTAATATACGATACGTATGATGTCTTTCTCCTTCAAAATATAGAACAGTATCAACCATATGTTCCAATAATCTCGGTCCAGCGATTGACCCTTCTTTCGTTACATGACCCACAATAAAGATGGCAATACCTTTTGTTTTCGCAATTCTCATAAGTTCTGCAGTAGATTCTCTTACCTGTGACACACTTCCAGGAGCAGAGCTTATTTCGCTATGGAATACTGTTTGGATTGAATCGACAACCACAAATGCAGGGTTTGTTTCTTCAATCGCCCTTGAAATAAAACTTAAATCTGTTTCAGACAAAACAAATAGTTTATTTGCTTTAACCCCTAAGCGGTCAGCCCTTAGTTTTGTTTGTTTTACTGATTCTTCTCCTGAAATATACAATACATCATTTCCATTTTCAGCTAACTGTGATGATACTTGCAGTAAAAGTGTAGACTTGCCAATCCCAGGATCTCCACCAATTAATACAAGGGAGCCCTTAACAATACCGCTTCCTAAGACACGGTTAAATTCTTTTAGATTTGTAAAAATCCTTGGTTCTTGGGTTGTTTCTATATTTGTAATCGGAGAAGGCTTTTGTACCGTTTGGGTGGAATGAGCAAAAACCGCCTTCCGAGGTGAAGTAGGCTTTAAAACTTCCTCTGTCATTGTATTCCATTCACCACAACCCGGACATTTCCCCATCCATTTAGGTGATTCATATCCACATGTTTGACAAATAAACTTTACCTTCGTTTTAGCCATATACGTGTTCCTCTCTTATAGATACCAAGTAGTCAAGCTAATTATGATTCCTATCCTTAATTATAAGAAATAATGGAGACTTTGAGGAGCATTATTAGAAAGTGCAAGTGCCTAGGTCTGTCCCAACACAATAGGATGTACATGGGAATGTAAGAACTCAGCACTGAAGCTATAAATGATAACTTTATATAAAAATTTTAACTTTTTATTTATATAAAGAAAGTGAGGCACACTTTACGCGGTATGCCTCAACTTACAGTCTTGTTATTTAGTTTTAACTTCTTCTTTTTCAGTTGTTTTTACAACAAATTCACCATTATCTACATCTAGAATTATCTTATGACCTTTATTAATATTACCTCTTAATAATTCTTCAGAAAGACGATCTTCAACATTTTTCTGAATAGAACGACGGAGCGGTCTAGCACCGTATTCAAGATCAATTCCTTCATCTGCAATTTTTTCTATAGCAGAGTCTGTTAACTCTAATGATAGGTCCTGTTCTTTTAATCGTTTTGTTAATTGGTCAGACATTAGCGAAACAATTTCTTTTAAATGTTTCTTTTCTAATGAGTGGAATACAATAATCTCATCAATACGGTTAATGAACTCAGGTCGGAATGCGCGTTTTAACTCATTCATTACTTTGCCTTTCATATCCTTGTAATTTTGAGTTTCATCTTGAATGTTAAATCCAACATATTTATTACGCTTCAACTCACTTGCCCCAACATTAGATGTCATAATTAAAATTGTATTTCTAAAGTCTACTGTACGCCCCTTAGAGTCTGTTAGCCTTCCATCCTCTAATACCTGCAGAAGGATGTTAAAAACATCAGGATGAGCCTTTTCAATTTCGTCTAAAAGCACAACAGAGTATGGCTTTCTTCTCACCTTTTCAGTTAATTGACCACCTTCTTCATAACCTACATAGCCAGGAGGTGAACCAACTAAACGAGAAGTGGAGTGCTTCTCCATATACTCTGACATATCGATGCGAATCATCGAATCTTCATCACCGAAAATTGATTCTGCCAATGCCCTAGCAAGCTCAGTTTTACCTACACCTGTTGGTCCTAAGAAAATAAATGATCCAATTGGACGTTTAGGATCCTTTAACCCAGCTCGTGCACGACGAACTGCTTTTGCTACAGCAACTACAGCTTCTTCTTGACCAATAACTCTTGAATGTAAAAGACTCTCCATATTTAACAGCTTATCTGTTTCTGTTTGTGCTAATCTTGAAACTGGAACACCGGTCCAACTGGAGACTACCATCGCAATGTCTTCGACTGTTACTTCAGTATTCTCTTGACCTTGTTTTTCTTTCCATGTTTTCTTCGTTTCTTCAAGCTGTTCACGTAATCTTTGCTCCGTATCACGTAGGGATGCCGCTTTTTCAAACTCCTGACTTTGTACAGAAGCATCTTTTTCTTTGCGGATTTCATCAAGCTTTTGTTCTAGCTCTTTTAAGTTTGGTGGTGTCGTGAATGAACGTAATCGTACCTTTGAGCCAGCCTCATCAATTAAATCAATCGCTTTATCTGGTAGGAAGCGATCAGAAATATAACGATCAGATAATTTTACAGCAGCATCAATTGCTTCATCTGTAATCGATACTCTATGATGCGCTTCATAGCGGTCACGCAAGCCTTTTAAGATTTGAACACTTTCTTCAGCTGTTGGCTCATCGACCTGAATTGGTTGGAATCTACGTTCTAATGCAGCATCTTTCTCAATGTATTTTCGGTACTCATCAAGTGTAGTTGCACCAATACACTGTAATTCACCCCTAGCTAATGAAGGTTTCAAAATGTTAGAAGCATCGATTGCTCCCTCTGCACCACCAGCACCAATCAATGTGTGTAACTCATCGATAAATAGAATAATATTACCAGCTTGGCGGATTTCATCCATCACTTTTTTAAGTCTATCTTCAAATTCACCACGGTATTTTGTACCAGCAACTACAGTACCCATATCAAGTGTCATTACGCGCTTATCACGTAAGATTTCAGGAACCTCATTCTGAACGATTTGTTGAGCTAGCCCCTCTGCTATTGCTGTTTTACCAACACCTGGCTCACCAATTAAGACTGGGTTATTTTTTGTACGGCGACTTAATACTTCAATAACACGTTGAATTTCTTTACTTCTCCCGATAACTGGATCTAAACTTCCTTCTCTCGCAATCGAAGTTAAGTCTCTTGCAAGACTATCAAGTGTAGGTGTATTAGCATTGGTCATACCTCCACCTTGATGATTTGAAGATGTTTCATTACTGCCCAATAGCTGAAGAACCTGTTGTCTTGCTTTATTCAAGCTTACACCTAGATTGTTAAGGACTCTTGCCGCAACACCCTCACCTTCACGTATAAGTCCTAACAAAATATGTTCTGTTCCTACATAAGAATGACCTAACTTTCTTGCTTCATCCATTGATAGTTCAATTACTTTTTTAGCTCTAGGTGTGTAGTGGATTGTTTGAGAAGCATCTTGACCTCTTCCAATTAAACCTTCTACCTCTTTTTGGATCTTTTCTGGGCCTAGTCCTAATGCAAGTAAAGCCTTAGCTGCAATCCCTTCACCTTCACTAACTAGCCCCAGTAAAATATGTTCTGTACCTATATTGTTATGTCCTAAACGAACTGCTTCTTCTTGTGCTAAAGCAAGTACCTTTTGTGCGCGCTCTGTAAATCTTCCAAACATCATGATTCATCATCCTCCATCCATTTATTACGTTCCATTTCTAAGTTTAGCCGCTCTCTTATTAAAGCAGCTCGGCGAACATCTCTTTCATTTGGACGTAATGGTCCACCAAAATATTGTTGTAAAAATCCAGGTTGAGTTAAAATCATAAGTTCATTGAGAATATTACGAGATATATCTTTAATAATTCCTAAATCAATTCCCAATCTAACATCAGACAAACATTTTGCTGTCTCATTCGATTCAATTATTCGGCTATAAGTCAAAGTTCCGAATGATCTATACACTCTGTCTTCTAGCTGGTTTTGGGATGAGTTGTAAAGAGCTTCACGAGTAGCTCTTTCTTGGGTAATTAATTGTTGAACCACACTAATAAGATCTTCAACAATATCTTTCTCAGACTTACCTAATGTTATTTGATTTGAAATCTGAAAAATGTTGCCGATGGCCTCACTACCCTCACCATATATGCCTCTTACTACTAATCCAAGCTGATTAATTGCTGGGATAATTCTATTAACTTTTTGGGTAAGTACTAATGCAGGTAAATGCATCATGACCGATGCCCTTAATCCAGTCCCCACATTCGTAGGACAACTGGTTAAGTATCCCCTTCTTTCATCAAAAGCGTAGTCTACCTCTTCTTCAATCCAATCATCTAACTTGTTCGCCATATCCAACGCTTCCTCAAGTTGAAATCCTGGAAATAAACATTGAATCCGGATATGGTCCTCTTCATTTAACATTATGCTAACTTCCTCATTTTCAGAAAGTAAACATCCACCATAAATAGAGTTATCAGCTAGATTAGGACTTATTAGATGCTTTTCTACTAAAACCCTTTTCTGAATGGGCTGCATATCGTTCATCTTAAGCAGCTCCAGCTGACCAATTTCCTGAAATGTTTTATTTGCATATGTTGTTTCAAAGAAGTTAAGAACTTCTTGTGATTCTTCATTTGTAGAAACTGTAGGAAATTTAAACTGTTCCATATTACGTGCTAAGCGAATCCGACTACTTAATACAATGTCCGAATCCGGTCCTTCTTGACTCATCCAAGCACTCATTGCCTTATTCATAAAATTTTGGAGTGACATGATTATGATCCCTCCTCATGAAAGCTACTTATCCTTTTCTCAAGAGATCTTATTTGATCTCTTACTTTAGCAGCTTGCTCAAACTCTTCCTGTACAATGAATTCATGAATTTTAGTTTTCAGCTCATCTATTTGCTTGCGGATATGAATATCTCCCCCTATTCGCTCAGGGATTTTTCCTGAGTGAACAGTGTTCCCGCCATGAACTCGTTTAAGTATTGGGGTTATATGATTTTTAAAAGTAGGATAACAATTTGAACAGCCAAATCTTCCAACCTTTTTAAACTGATGTAAGGTCATTTTACATCGATCACATTGTGGTACATCACTAGCTTTAAAAACATTTTGTTCCTCTGTATTAGCAATATCAGATTCCATGTTAAGCAATCCAGTTAATAAATTATTTAAAGAAAATCCTGTGTTAACATTAAACATAAAAAGTTCACTATTTTCATGTGCGCAATGTTCACATATGTGGACTTCCGTTTTTTCTCCATTAATCACTTTTGTAAAGTGAAACGTTGCCGGTCTTTCATTACACTCCTGGCAGATCATCCGTCTCCCCTACTTTCACTTATATTTCAATGAAGTTATCATGGCCTTAAACATCCTTGCCCTTAATTCGTCCCTATGAGGGAGCTCAATATAAAGGACTGAACGATCAATTACACTTAACATTAATTTAGCTTCGCGGGAAGAAATAACTTCCTCACTTACAAGCCGACCTATAATGTCCTCAGCAGATGCCTGGGAAAGGCGGTGATGAATCAAGTGTAAGATTTGATCTAAGAGGTGTGCCTGATTATTTGCGCGAACCTTAATAATCCGAATATAGCCGCCTCCGCCACGCTTACTTTCAACAACGTAGCCTCTTTCAATTGTAAACCTTGTATTAATAACGTAATTGATCTGTGAAGGCACACACTGAAATTTATCTGCAATTTCACTTCGTTTAATCTCGACTATTTCCTTGCCACTACTATCTAGTACCTTTTTCAAATACTGTTCAATAATGTCTGAAATATTTCTCACTCAACCTCCCCCTCACTGACTTTGACTATATTTGACTTTAATATTACTATAAAACGAACAGAAAAATTTTTCAACTTTTCTGTTTCAATTTAAATATTGCCAAAATAAGAGGAAGTAAAACGTATTTAAAATATTTTTTCCACTTCGTGATTCTCTACCAGTATCTTTTCTAAATCAGTATGTGAAACAGAAGATATATCAATATCTAATTGATAATGAAACACAACATTGCTATCTTTATCTTTCCTACAAGATGTCATTACTATCTTATGGGTTGTTACATCATATGATGTTAATTTTTGAATTACTTGATCAATCGTAGTCTTGCGGGAATCTACGGATATTTTCATTTTCCTCCTTGCCCTTTTAACATTCATATAATTTTCAAGTTGATTTAAGAATATTAAACACATTAAAACCATTGCTGTAGTAAAAAATGCTACTACATACATTCCGGCACCTATAACTAAACCTAAACCAGCCACGATCCATATTGATGCAGCTGTCGTTAGCCCTCTTACAGTTGCACCCTTTACTAGAATCGTTCCACCACCTAAAAACCCTATACCACTAATAACATATGATGGAATCCTAGCTGGATCAAACCGTATATTAGGATCATTATCTATATAACTTTTGAAACCATATAGAGATAAAATCATCATTAAACAAGATCCTATTCCCACTAGTAAATGGGTTCGAAATCCTGCTGGATGATTTTTAAATTCACGTTCCAATCCAATTACTCCACATAAAAGGGTCGCTATAAATATACGAGCAAACATGGTATATGTATCTTGATTTAATAATTCAAGCATATTCATTCATTTCGCCTCTTTAGCTTTAAATATGTGATCTTATATATATATACTCAAATGTCTGTCTTCAAAACACAATTATCGAATAATTTTCAATGAATATTTTTGATCCTTTTATATTTTTAGGACATTAAATTACTCTAAAAGTATTGCTCAATACTATTGAATTAAATAGAAATTCGTCAGTTTTATGTAGATTTAGTATCTGGAAGCTATAAGTTGGATAATAATTTTCTAGTCATTTTTTCTTGGGACTTTTTAAAACGATTAGACTTCTTGAACAACTTAGGGTAATAAAAAGTTCATAGGCAGAGAAGGTTCTTTATATATACAAAAAAGACCAGTATCTCTACTGATCTTTTTCTCTCTTACCTGGCAACGTCCTACTCTCACAGGGGGAAACCCCCAACTACCATCGGCGCTGAAGAGCTTAACTTCCGTGTTCGGATATCGGCTTGCGATAAGCGGCGAATCTCTTCGTCAGCTTGTTCATTCAGATCCTCATGTGCCAAGAACGCACATTCCGGTCCTCACTCTCTGCGCTTCCTTACTTGCACAGGATGTGCTGACTTCTACGTTGCCACAGGACGTGGCGGTTTTTAGTAGAAGTTCCTTTATATGCTTCTCCCAAGCCTCAGGCTAGTAGGTTAAATTTGACTTCATTTTTAAATGATTAAACCTTGCTGTTTAGAAGAAATATATAAAAAAGACCAGTATCTCTACTGATCTTTTTCTCTCTTACCTGGCAACGTCCTACTCTCACAGGAGGAAACCCCCAACTACCATCGGCGCTGAAGAGCTTAACTTCCGTGTTCGGCATGGGAACGGGTGTGGCCTCTTCGCCATCATTACCAGATAATTTATGAAATTGAAGGGATGTTCCTTCAAAACTAGATAACGATTCACAATTCAATTCACTTCATTTAACGCTTTTATTAGGTTAAGTCCTCGATCGATTAGTATCTGTCAGCTCCACACGTCACCGCGCTTCCACCTCAGACCTATCAACCTGATCATCTTTCAGGGATCTTACTAGCTTACGCTATGGGAAATCTCATCTTGAGGGGGGCTTCATGCTTAGATGCTTTCAGCACTTATCCCTTCCGCACATAGCTACCCAGCTATGCCTTTGGCAAGACAACTGGTACACCAGCGGTGCGTCCATCCCGGTCCTCTCGTACTAAGGACAGCTCCTCTCAAATTTCCTACGCCCACGACGGATAGGGACCGAACTGTCTCACGACGTTCTGAACCCAGCTCGCGTACCGCTTTAATGGGCGAACAGCCCAACCCTTGGGACCGACTACAGCCCCAGGATGCGATGAGCCGACATCGAGGTGCCAAACCTCCCCGTCGATGTGGACTCTTGGGGGAGATAAGCCTGTTATCCCCGGGGTAGCTTTTATCCGTTGAGCGATGGCCCTTCCATGCGGAACCACCGGATCACTAAGCCCGACTTTCGTCCCTGCTCGACTTGTAGGTCTCGCAGTCAAGCTCCCTTGTGCCTTTACACTCTACGAATGATTTCCAACCATTCTGAGGGAACCTTTGGGCGCCTCCGTTACATTTTAGGAGGCGACCGCCCCAGTCAAACTGCCCACCTGACACTGTCTCCCAGCCCGATAAGGGCTGTGGGTTAGAATTTCAATACAGCCAGGGTAGTATCCCACCGACGCCTCCACCGAAGCTAGCGCTCCGGCTTCTCAGGCTCCTACCTATCCTGTACAAGCTGTACCAAAATTCAATATCAGGCTACAGTAAAGCTCCACGGGGTCTTTCCGTCCTGTCGCGGGTAACCTGCATCTTCACAGGTACTATAATTTCACCGAGTCTCTCGTTGAGACAGTGCCCAGATCGTTACGCCTTTCGTGCGGGTCGGAACTTACCCGACAAGGAATTTCGCTACCTTAGGACCGTTATAGTTACGGCCGCCGTTTACTGGGGCTTCGGTTCAAAGCTTCGCTTACGCTAACCTCTCCCCTTAACCTTCCAGCACCGGGCAGGCGTCAGCCCCTATACTTCGCCTTGCGGCTTCGCAGAGACCTGTGTTTTTGCTAAACAGTCGCCTGGGCCTATTCACTGCGGCTTTTCCGGGCTATTCACCCTAAAAAGCACCCCTTCTCCCGAAGTTACGGGGTCATTTTGCCGAGTTCCTTAACGAGAGTTCTCTCGCTCACCTTAGGATTCTCTCCTCGCCTACCTGTGTCGGTTTGCGGTACGGGCACCTCTCACCTCGCTAGAGGCTTTTCTTGGCAGTGTGGAATCAGGAACTTCGGTACTATAGTTCCCTCGCCATCACAGCTCAGCCTTATACGACAACGGGATTTGCCTCGTTGTCAGCCTAACTGCTTGGACGCGCATATCCAACAGCGCGCTTACCCTATCCTTCTGCGTCCCCCCATTGCTCAAATGGTGAGGAGGTGGTACAGGAATTTCAACCTGTTGTCCATCGCCTACGCCTTTCGGCCTCGGCTTAGGTCCCGACTTACCCTGAGCGGACGAGCCTTC
>NZ_CP055263.1:2055000-2060000 GCF_014217835.1 Metabacillus sp. KUDC1714 | reverse complement strand
AATGACCCTCCACGGTTGAGCCGTGGGCTTTCACATCAGACTTAAGAAACCGCCTGCGTACGCTTTACGCCCAATAATTCCGGACAACGCTTGCCACCTACGTATTACCGCGGCTGCTGGCACGTAGTTAGCCGTGGCTTTCTGGTTAGGTACCGTCAAGGTACCAGCAGTTACTCTGGTACTTGTTCTTCCCTAACAACAGAACTTTACGACCCGAAGGCCTTCATCGTTCACGCGGCGTTGCTCCGTCAGACTTTCGTCCATTGCGGAAGATTCCCTACTGCTGCCTCCCGTAGGAGTCTGGGCCGTGTCTCAGTCCCAGTGTGGCCGATCACCCTCTCAGGTCGGCTACGCATCGTTGCCTTGGTGAGCCGTTACCTCACCAACTAGCTAATGCGCCGCGGGTCCATCTGTAAGTGATAGCCGAAACCATCTTTCAATTCTGAACCATGCGGTTCAAAATGTTATCCGGTATTAGCTCCGGTTTCCCGGAGTTATCCCAATCTTACAGGCAGGTTACCCACGTGTTACTCACCCGTCCGCCGCTAATCTCAGGGAGCAAGCTCCCATTGATTCGCTCGACTTGCATGTATTAGGCACGCCGCCAGCGTTCGTCCTGAGCCAGGATCAAACTCTCCAATAAAGTGTTTGATATAGCTCATAAATTTGTACTATATAGTACGTTGTTTTGTTAATTAAAAATTAACGTTGGCACGCTTGGTTTTGTTTAGTTTTCAAAGATCATCGTTTATAGCAACTTTATTACAATACCAAACTTCTTAATATAAAGTCAAGAAGTTTTTAAAAAAATGGTGGAGCCTAGCGGGATCGAACCGCTGACCTCCTGCGTGCAAAGCAGGCGCTCTCCCAGCTGAGCTAAGGCCCCAAAGAAAGTTTTAGGTAATGGTCGGGAAGACAGGATTCGAACCTGCGACCCCTTGGTCCCAAACCAAGTGCTCTACCAAGCTGAGCTACTTCCCGATATATGGCGCGCCCGAGAGGAGTCGAACCCCTAACCTTTTGATCCGTAGTCAAACGCTCTATCCAATTGAGCTACGGGCGCATTTTTGTAAGTGGTGCCGAGGACCGGAATCGAACCGGTACGGTAGTCACCTACCGCAGGATTTTAAGTCCTGTGCGTCTGCCAGTTCCGCCACCCCGGCACTTACTAAGAGCGGAAGACGGGATTCGAACCCGCGACCCCCACCTTGGCAAGGTGGTGTTCTACCACTGAACTACTTCCGCAATATTTAATTGGTGCGGGTGAAGGGACTTGAACCCCCACGTCACAAGGACACTAGATCCTAAGTCTAGCGCGTCTGCCAATTCCGCCACACCCGCAAGGTGTGTAAATGGTGAGCCATGAAGGACTCGAACCTTCGACCCTCTGATTAAAAGTCAGATGCTCTACCAACTGAGCTAATGGCTCATTTTTCAATGAGTAGATAATAAGTGGTGCCGGCAAGAGGACTTGAACCCCCAACCTACTGATTACAAGTCAGTTGCTCTACCAGTTGAGCTACACCGGCACAATAAGTTAATAATGGTGGAGGATGACGGGATCGAACCGCCGACCCTCTGCTTGTAAGGCAGATGCTCTCCCAGCTGAGCTAATCCTCCATTAAAATTATTAAATTAACATAAACCTGGCAACGTCCTACTCTCACAGGGGGAAACCCCCAACTACCATCGGCGCTGAAGAGCTTAACTTCCGTGTTCGGCATGGGAACGGGTGTGACCTCTTCGCTATCGCCACCAGATATTAGTAAATATTATTTTGAACGACATTTACTATTATATTATTTTTTCAAAAAAAATCAAGAGATTTTTTAGGTTTTTTTCAAAGGATATATTCCTTCAAAACTAGATAACGATACACAATTCAATTCACTTCGTTTAACGCTTTTATTAGGTTAAGTCCTCGATCGATTAGTATCTGTCAGCTCCACACGTCACCGCGCTTCCACCTCAGACCTATCAACCTGATCATCTTTCAGGGATCTTACTAGCTTACGCTATGGGAAATCTCATCTTGAGGGGGGCTTCATGCTTAGATGCTTTCAGCACTTATCCCTTCCGCACATAGCTACCCAGCTATGCCTTTGGCAAGACAACTGGTACACCAGCGGTGCGTCCATCCCGGTCCTCTCGTACTAAGGACAGCTCCTCTCAAATTTCCTACGCCCACGACGGATAGGGACCGAACTGTCTCACGACGTTCTGAACCCAGCTCGCGTACCGCTTTAATGGGCGAACAGCCCAACCCTTGGGACCGACTACAGCCCCAGGATGCGATGAGCCGACATCGAGGTGCCAAACCTCCCCGTCGATGTGGACTCTTGGGGGAGATAAGCCTGTTATCCCCGGGGTAGCTTTTATCCGTTGAGCGATGGCCCTTCCATGCGGAACCACCGGATCACTAAGCCCGACTTTCGTCCCTGCTCGACTTGTAGGTCTCGCAGTCAAGCTCCCTTGTGCCTTTACACTCTACGAATGATTTCCAACCATTCTGAGGGAACCTTTGGGCGCCTCCGTTACATTTTAGGAGGCGACCGCCCCAGTCAAACTGCCCACCTGACACTGTCTCCCAGCCCGATAAGGGCTGTGGGTTAGAATTTCAATACAGCCAGGGTAGTATCCCACCGACGCCTCCACCGAAGCTAGCGCTCCGGCTTCTCAGGCTCCTACCTATCCTGTACAAGCTGTACCAAAATTCAATATCAGGCTACAGTAAAGCTCCACGGGGTCTTTCCGTCCTGTCGCGGGTAACCTGCATCTTCACAGGTACTATAATTTCACCGAGTCTCTCGTTGAGACAGTGCCCAGATCGTTACGCCTTTCGTGCGGGTCGGAACTTACCCGACAAGGAATTTCGCTACCTTAGGACCGTTATAGTTACGGCCGCCGTTTACTGGGGCTTCGGTTCAAAGCTTCGCTTACGCTAACCTCTCCCCTTAACCTTCCAGCACCGGGCAGGCGTCAGCCCCTATACTTCGCCTTGCGGCTTCGCAGAGACCTGTGTTTTTGCTAAACAGTCGCCTGGGCCTATTCACTGCGGCTTTTCCGGGCTATTCACCCTAAAAAGCACCCCTTCTCCCGAAGTTACGGGGTCATTTTGCCGAGTTCCTTAACGAGAGTTCTCTCGCTCACCTTAGGATTCTCTCCTCGCCTACCTGTGTCGGTTTGCGGTACGGGCACCTCTCACCTCGCTAGAGGCTTTTCTTGGCAGTGTGGAATCAGGAACTTCGGTACTATAGTTCCCTCGCCATCACAGCTCAGCCTTATACGACAACGGGATTTGCCTCGTTGTCAGCCTAACTGCTTGGACGCGCATATCCAACAGCGCGCTTACCCTATCCTTCTGCGTCCCCCCATTGCTCAAATGGTGAGGAGGTGGTACAGGAATTTCAACCTGTTGTCCATCGCCTACGCCTTTCGGCCTCGGCTTAGGTCCCGACTTACCCTGAGCGGACGAGCCTTCCTCAGGAAACCTTAGGCATTCGGTGGAGGGGATTCTCACCCCTCTTTCGCTACTCATACCGGCATTCTCACTTCTAAGCGCTCCACTAGTCCTTACGGTCTAGCTTCACAGCCCTTAGAACGCTCTCCTACCACTGTTCTAAAAGAACAGTCCACAGCTTCGGTGATACGTTTAGCCCCGGTACATTTTCGGCGCAGAGTCACTCGACCAGTGAGCTATTACGCACTCTTTAAATGGTGGCTGCTTCTAAGCCAACATCCTGGTTGTCTAAGCAACTCCACATCCTTTTCCACTTAACGTATACTTTGGGACCTTAGCTGGTGGTCTGGGCTGTTTCCCTCTTGACTACGGATCTTATCACTCGCAGTCTGACTCCTGAATATAAGTCTTTGGCATTCGGAGTTTGACTGAATTCGGTAACCCGTTGGGGGCCCCTAGTCCAATCAGTGCTCTACCTCCAAGACTCTAAATTCAAGGCTAGCCCTAAAGCTATTTCGGAGAGAACCAGCTATCTCCAGGTTCGATTGGAATTTCTCCGCTACCCACACCTCATCCCCGCACTTTTCAACGTGCGTGGGTTCGGGCCTCCATTCAGTGTTACCTGAACTTCACCCTGGACATGGGTAGATCACCTGGTTTCGGGTCTACGACCACGTACTCTTTCGCCCTATTCAGACTCGCTTTCGCTGCGGCTCCGTCTCATCAACTTAACCTTGCACGGGATCGTAACTCGCCGGTTCATTCTACAAAAGGCACGCCATTACCCATTAACGGGCTTTGACTACTTGTAGGCACACGGTTTCAGGATCTATTTCACTCCCCTTCCGGGGTGCTTTTCACCTTTCCCTCACGGTACTGGTTCACTATCGGTCACTAGGGAGTATTTAGCCTTGGGAGATGGTCCTCCCTGCTTCCGACGGGATTTCTCGTGTCCCGCCGTACTCAGGATCCACTCTGGAGGGAACGAAGTTTCAACTACAGGGTTGTTACCTTCTTTGACGGGCCTTTCCAGACCTCTTCATTTACTTCGTTCCTTTGTAACTCCGTATAGAGTGTCCTACAACCCCAAGAGGCAAGCCTCTTGGTTTGGGCTAATTCCGTTTCGCTCGCCGCTACTCAGGAAATCGCGTTTGCTTTCTCTTCCTCCGGGTACTTAGATGTTTCAGTTCCCCGGGTCTGCCTTTATTACCCTATGTATTCAGGTAAAAATACTACTCCATTACGAGCAGTGGGTTTCCCCATTCGGAAATCTCCGGATCAAAGCTTACTTACAGCTCCCCGAAGCATATCGGTGTTAGTACCGTCCTTCATCGGCTCCTAGTGCCAAGGCATCCACCGTGCGCCCTTAACAACTTAACCTTCGACATTAAAAATGTCATTTAAATCAATCATTAAGAGAATCACTAAACTAAGCGTTTAAACTCAGTGAATTACTTGAATTGTTATCGTTATCTAGTTTTCAAGGAACATAAAGCACAGGATGTGCAAATGCTAGATGCATTTAAACTCCTATGTCTTT
>NZ_CP055263.1:1995000-2052500 GCF_014217835.1 Metabacillus sp. KUDC1714 | reverse complement strand
GGTTGCGCGCCTCTTCAATAGTCATCTCTTTCCAGAAGTCAGCACCTGTATATTCCTTAATAGCATCTACCATATGAAGTCTAGTCCATTCAGGCGCAAGATTTACTTCGTAGTCACCATATTGAACAGTCGTTGTACCTAATACCTCTTTCGCTATATGTGCAATAACATTTTCTGTTAATGACATAATATCCTGATAATCCGCATATGCTTCATAAAGTTCGATCATTGTGAACTCAGGGTTATGTCGTGTAGAAACACCTTCATTTCTAAATACGCGCCCAATTTCATATACTTTTTCTAATCCACCAACAATTAAACGTTTCAAGTGAAGTTCAATAGCTATCCGCATGTATAAAGGCATATCTAATGCATTGTGATGAGTTATAAATGGACGAGCAGAAGCACCACCAGGAATTGCATGCATAGTAGGTGTTTCAACTTCCAAATATCCTTGGTCATCTAAATAACGACGCATTGCTTGAATAATTTTACTACGAGTAATAAAAGTTTTTTTACTTTCAGGACTCATAATAAGATCTACGTATCTTTGACGATAACGTTGCTCAATATCCTTTAAACCATGGAATTTATCTGGTAATGGTCTTAGGGATTTCGTTAATAGTTCAAAGGTCTTTACTTTAATCGATAACTCTCCAACTTGTGTCTTAAACACAACACCAGTTACACCGATAATATCACCAAGATCTGCTGTATTAAAAATTTCATAGGCATCTTCACCAATTGCGTCCTTACGAACATAGATTTGAATTTGACCAGATAAATCTTGGATATGTGCGAAACCCGCTTTTCCTTTTCCACGCTTAGTCATAATACGACCCGCTATCGTAACAGAAACAGCCTTTTCTTCTAGTTCTTCTTTATCAAAATCGTTATATGAAGCAAGAATATCAGCTGTTTGATGAGATCTTTCAAAGCGTTTACCAAATGGGTCTAATCCTTTTTCCTTTAAAGTATGTAGTTTCTCACGTCTTACCTTTAGCTGGTCAGTTAATTCTTCTTGATTCAATTCATCGTGACTCATAATTAACAACTCCTATTGTTTACTAAATAAAAAGCAGAAAACTGCCAGGGGATACTGGCAGTAAAACAACATAACGTTTAACCAATAAAGTGAGAATTCATAAAATGGGGTTTCCCACTGAATCTCGCCTATTACTTATCCCACTTGACTAGCACTTTCTTGCTTTGCTTCAATTTCTAAAACAAACTCATCTAATAGTGTAACAAGTTCGTCTCTTGTGTTCATTAAATTAATTTCATTTCTTACTTTCGCATTACCTCTAATACCCTTAAGATACCAAGCAGCATGCTTTCTCATTTCTCGGACTGCTATATTCTCATTTTTAAGAGCTATTAAACGGTCTAAGTGGAGTTTACAAACCTCCATTTTCTCGCGTACACCTGGCTCACCCAATAATTCACCAGTTTCTAGATACTTAACTGTACGATAAATCATCCAAGGGTTTCCTAATGCAGCACGACCAATCATGACTCCATCTACACCTGTTTCATCAAGCATACGCTTAGCGTCCAGCGGTGTCGTAACATCACCGTTCCCAATAACCGGAATATTTACAGATTCCTTTACCTCTTTAATGATATCCCAATTTGCAGTCCCTTCATACATTTGTACTCGTGTACGTCCATGTACTGCTACTGCCTTACCACCTGCCCGTTCAACTGCTTGGGCATTTCTAACAGCATAAATATGCTCATCATCCCAGCCCATGCGCATTTTTACTGTTACTGGCTTCTCTACAGCTTCAACCACAGCAGAAACCATATCATAGATTTTATTCGGATCTAATAGCCATTTTGCACCTGCATCACATTTCGTTATCTTCGGGACTGGACACCCCATATTTATGTCTATAATATCAGCTGTTGTATTTTTATCAACAAATCTAGCAGCCTCTACTAGTGTTTCTTTCTCGCCACCAAAGATTTGTAGGCTTAAAGGTTTTTCACGCTCATCAATATAAAGCATACCCATTGTTTTTGCGTTATTAAATAAAATTGCTTTATCACTGACCATTTCTGCACAAACTAAGCCAGCACCAAATTCTTTAACCGTTAAACGGAAGGCTGCGTTACATATACCAGCCATTGGAGCTAATACGACTCTATTTTTTAATTCGATATCACCAATTTTAAACATACTTCTAACCTCCTTTCCTTTTATTGTTTAATTTGGGGTTAGCTCTTCTACTGATACATTAAGAGCTTTAGCTACCTCTTCAATAAATTTTTTGTTGGGTTCACGATTGCCTCTTTCTATTTCACCTAGAACAGAAACAGAAACACCAAGATCCTTCGCAAAACTCTCTTGGGTAAAGCCTTTTAACTTTCTAAAAGCGCGAATACGTCTACCCCATTTTTCTGCTTCCATATTCGTACTCCTTCTTTATCTTGTAATTGATCTATGATAGATGAAAGTGGTTCTTCTATAGTAGGAATGCAGATGTTCTTGTTTAGTTCAAACAAAGGAATTAAAACAAAGGCACGTTCATGCATTCTTGGGTGTGGAACAATAAGATGCTCTGCATCAATATTTTCATGATTATAAAGCAAAATGTCAAGGTCTAATGTTCGAGGACCCCATTTCACCTCACGTTTTCGATCAAGAAATATTTCGGTTTCTTGCAACACATTTAATAGTTCAAATGCTGAAAGATCAGTGTTTATCTTAATCACCATATTTAAAAATTCATCTTGATCTGTATAGCCAACTGGATCAGTTTCATAAATTGAGGAAATATCTTCTACATGTATCGAAGGGTGAAGATGCAACTTTCGAATAGCTTTTTTTAAAAATCCTTCACGGTTTCCCATATTTGATCCAAGTGCAACATATGCTTCTACTTTCATGTCCTACCCCTTTTGATTTCAACAGCTACTTCTTTATAATGACCTGGAATTGGCGGATCAGGTTTTATCATTTTTACCGTACAATAGTGAACAATGTTAAAATCCGCTAATATTTCCTTGGCAATTTGTTCAGCAACTGCCTCAACAAGCTTATATGGTTTACCTTCTACAATTTTTTTACAACAATTATAGAGTGATGCATAATTTACAGTATGCTCTAAATTGTCTGATTCCCCTGCATTTTTCAAATCTAATTCTACAGTTAAATCAACTCTAAATCTTTGACCAAGTTTATTTTCTTCCCTAAGAACACCATGATACCCATAAAACTCCATACCATTTAAATGAATTTTATCGATGATCTTGCCCCCCTTTTCCAAGCATTGCATCCATCATTTTAGCCATCCTTGACATCTCTAACACGTCATGAATTCGGATAATTTGGCATCCCTTTTCAATCCCTAAGCAAATGGTTGCACCTGTTCCTTCCAGTCGTTCAGTTGGAGGTAAATCTAAAACATATCCGATAAAAGATTTTCTTGATGTACCTAATAATACAGGATAACCTAACTGAACAAAAGAATCTAAATGTCTCATCACAAGTAAATTATCATCCATCGTTTTTGCAAAACCTACGCCCGGATCTAGAATAATTTTTTCATCCTTTACTCCAGCATCCTTTACAAGCTTAACTGACTCCATTAAATCAACAATCATATCTGGAATTAATTGATCATAGTCACGATTATGTCGGTTATGCATAAGGATAATTGGTACATCATATGTCGCAGCTACTTTACCCATATCAGGATCTGCCTTTGCGCCCCAAATATCATTGATGATTGTTGCACCCGCTTCAATGGCTTGCTTAGCAACCTCAGCTTTATACGTATCAATAGAGATCGGTACATCTATTTCCTTGCAAAGCTTACGAATTACCGGTATGGTCCGTTCTATTTCCTGTTCAACTGATACTGGATCAAACCCAGGCCTAGTTGATTCTCCCCCGATATCAATAATATCAGCACCATTTTTAATCATTTCCTTAGCATGAAAAATAGCCTTATCTATATCGACATACTTACCGCCATCTGAAAAGGAATCAGGTGTTGTATTTAAAATCCCCATTATTTGAGTTTTCCCACTGTAATCAAGGGTATATTTCCCACATTGAATTGTTTGTTGTTTTGTTGCAAATTTCATTTTTTATTCAATCCTTTACAACTGATCTATACTTAATAGTTTCGACCGATAATGGCAATATAACTCACTGATCTTCTGTACAATTATTCCATTATTGCCCTCAAAAACATATTCATCCACTTTCTTTACTGGAACAACCTCTTGAGAAGAATTTGTAATCATTACTTCTGTTGCATCTAATAATTCTTTTTTCGAGTAAAATCCTTCGCGAATTGGAATCCCAAGCTTATCCAAGCATTTTATGACAAATTGTCTAGTAATCCCATTTAATATACCTGTTTCTACTGAAGGGGTGTATACAATACCTTCTTTCACCCAAAAAATATTTGAAACAATCCCTTCTGCAACATACCCTTGTTCAGTTAAAAAGATCCCTTCCATATCCGGAGACTCTCGTAATTCACGCTTCCCTAAAATATTATTTAAATAGTGATGGGATTTTAACCTATGCGTCCCTTCCGGTGTATTTCTACGCAACTGTAAAATTGCAGTACTTTTTTCTGCATTCCGGATTGGGGGTGCCTTACGTAAGAAACAAAGAACAGTAGGATGATTATACGGTTGCAAAAACTTACCTACCTCGCCGTTTCCTGCAGAAATATTTAAACGGACAGTAACATCCTCTTCCTCAAGATGATTTAACCGTAGCAGTTTCTGAAGCATTTCATAAACGTACTCAGCGTCAATCCTATACGAGATTTCTAGCTCGTCCAAGGCATGTTGCAGCCTAGTTAAATGGTCATGGAGAAGAAAAGGGAAAGCTCTATACATCCTGAAGGTTTCAAAGGCTCCTAAGCCATAAAGAAAGCCATGATCAAATGGAGAAATCGTGGCTTCAGTATCTTTAATAAACTTTGAGTTGCAATATATATACACGTTACGAACTCTTTTCTACTAATTTATATTGATTGATAAAGTTCTTTAATAAATCTTTACCAAATGAAGTCATAATTGATTCAGGGTGAAATTGAACACCTTCGATAGGCAATGTTTTATGACGGATCGCCATAATTTCATTTTCATCTGTCCAAGCTGTTACCTCCAAGCAATCCGGCAATGTCTCATTCTTCACAATTAACGAGTGATAGCGTGTTGCTGTAAAAGGATTGTCCATATCTTTGAATAATGTTTCTCCATTGTGGTTTATCTCTGATGTTTTTCCATGCATTAATCGTTCAGCACGCACAACATCCCCACCAAATACTTGAGCAATGGATTGATGACCGAGACACACGCCAAATATAGGAATTTTCCCAGCAAAATACTCAATTGCTTCCATACTAATCCCTGCTTCATTTGGACTACATGGTCCTGGAGAAATCATTAGAAATTGCGGATTTAGCTCTTCAATTTCCGAAATGGTGATTTCGTCGTTACGTTTTACTATCAACTCTTCTCCAAGTTCACCCAAATATTGCACTAAATTAAACGTAAAAGAATCATAATTATCAATCATTAAAATCACTATACTCACCTCAGCCTAATATTTTCTCTTCTTTACTCAACTCAATTGCCTTAATCATAGCTCTTGCCTTTTTTAAAGACTCTTTATATTCATACTCTGGATTAGAATCAATAACAATACCTGCTCCAGATTGTACATACCCATAACCATCTTTAGCCAGTAACGTACGGATGACGATATTTAGCTCCATGTTTTCATCAAAGCCAATCCAACCTATGGAACCTGTATAAATTCCTCGCCTTGTAGGTTCCAGCTCCTCAATTATTTCCATCGTTCTCACTTTAGGTGCTCCTGTTATTGTACCACCAGGAAAGGTCGATTTGATAACATCTGCATAATTTGCTTCTTTTTTTAAATTCCCTTTTACATTTGAAACAATATGCATAACATGTGAATATTTCTCAATGACCATAAATTCATCCACATGAACAGATCCATACTCACAAACTCTTCCTAAATCATTTCTCTCTAAATCAACAAGCATGACATGCTCGGCTCTTTCCTTCTCATTTTTAATTAATTCATTTGCAAGTCTTGTATCCTCTTCTTCATTCTTGCCTCTAGATCTTGTCCCAGCAATTGGCCGGGTACTTACGGAGCTACCTTGTTTTTTCACCAATAGCTCAGGTGATCCACTCACAATTTGAAACTCAGGAAAATGCAAATATCCCATATAAGGAGAAGGATTAAGCTTTCGCAATACTTCATAGATCTCAAGTGGATAATTACCTTCTAATTGAAAGTGTTGTCTAATAGACAAATTCACTTGAAACACATCACCTTGAGAAATATATTGTTTAATTTTTTCAACTGCTTTCATGAAAGAGGCTTTAGAGAAGGTAATTGGTTCTTTCATAGCTGAATTGTGTACTTCATTTACATGTTTTTGTATATTCGGCCTATTAGTCCAATTATCCTTCATCTTTTCCAACTTCGCTTGGGCAGTCTGTTCTTCCTGCTTATCATAATAATGTGTGATCAACCAGAGCTTGGATGTGTGATGGTCAAAAACAGCAACATCATCAAAAAGCAAAAAATACAAATCAGGCGTTTCTAAATCATCAACTGCAACACTAGGTAGCTTTTCGAAATACCTAACACAATCATAGCTCATAAAGCCAATCGCACCACCTTGAAAATCTGGTAGGCTTGGATCTGTTATCGTTTGAAATTGACGAAACCAATTTTGAAAAAGATCAAGCGGCTCCCCTTCTAAAACACTCATCCCTTGCTTATCAGTAATGAAAAGCTGATGGTTTTTTCCCTTTACAGTAGCAATCGGTCTTATACCAGCAATACTGTATCTACCACCTCGACCACTTTCCAAAAATGCATGCTGATCTTCATCTCTTGTTAAATACTTATATTGGTCAAAAAAGTTGCCCTTATAATCAAAACTTATGCTTAAAGATGCCCTTCGTTGCTGCATGACAAATCTCTCCTTTAAAACTCTTACTTACATTTTACATAAATGTACGGGAGAAACCATAATGATTTTATTATTTTATTTAAAATGTAAGACCTAGTGCTTTTAGTATGCTGCAATCCTCAATGCATATAATGATATAAAGAAAAGAGGTTGACCTTTTTAGTCAAACCTCTTTTCAAGCTATTTTACGGGTATTAAACCGATATTAATCGAATTGGTATAATGGAGTACTTAAGTAACGCTCTCCATTACTAGGAAGCACTGCAAGAACCTTCTTACCTTTTCCAAGCTCTTTTGCTACCTTTAACGCAGCAGAAATTGCCGCACCAGATGAAATTCCACCTAGAATGCCTTCTTCCTTAGCTGCTCTTCTAGCTGTTTCAAACGCTTCTTCATTTTTAACAGTAATAACTTCATCATAAATGTTTGTATTTAAAGTATCTGGAACAAATCCTGTACCGATACCTTGAATTTTATGCGGACCAGGTTTTCCACCTGAAAGAATTGCTGAATCTGCAGGTTCTAATCCATAAATTTTTATAGATGGATAGTTCTCCTTAAGAACTGACCCTACTCCTGTAATTGTTCCACCTGTACCAATTCCAGAAACGAAGGCATCTAATTGCCCACCCATTTGTGACACAATTTCCTTACCTGTTGTTAAGCGGTGAATTTCAGGATTTGCTTCATTTTTGAATTGTTGAGGCATAAAGTAGCCGTGCTTTTTTGATAGCTCTTCTGCTTTACGAATCGATCCTGATATTCCTTCAGAACCTGGAGTTAAAACAAGTTCAGCTCCATAAGCACGCAACAAGTTTCTACGCTCCATACTCATTGTGTCAGGCATAACGATAATAGCTTTTAGACCTTTAGCAGCTGCTACCATTGCAAGTCCAATACCAGTGTTTCCACTAGTTGGCTCAATGATTGTATCTCCAGCTTTTAAATCGCCGCTTTTCTCAGCAGCCTCAATCATAGCAAGAGCAATACGATCTTTGACACTACTACCTGGATTCATAAATTCAAGCTTCAAGTAAACGTCAGCACTATTGTCATCTACAAGTCTATTTAACTTAACTATTGGTGTTTCCCCGATTAATTCATGTATAGAATTTGCTACGCGTGCCATATTCTTCCTCCTCTATCCCGAGTAAATTTATTGGATTTATATGTAATATAACAATTCTTTTCATAATTGTCAAAACCTTTTATGCTATTTGAACTATTTTTTTACTACTTACTTTCCATAAAACCAAGTAACATTCATTTCTTCCCACAATGGTTCAACTGTCACAGAACCATCCATCTGCTCTAAAGCAATTTGTCTCCGGATTTGTTCCTTTACATCCTCATAGCTGTAGGATTTCCCTTCAAGCCTTTCGTGAAGTAAAATTACTGCATAACCTGTTTCGACTTTGAATGGATCACTCCACTCTCCTTCACTTAACTTAGGCGCTATCTCGAGATACTCATTAGAAATAAACTCATTATCTTTCGAAACAAATCCAATATCACCACCTGAATTAGCCGTAAATTCATCTAGTGATTTTTCTAGGGCTAACGCTTCAAAGCTAGAACCACCTTTAAGCTCCTCTACGATTAAGTCTGCTTCATTTTCTGTTTCGACGATTATATGTGATAAATGATAGGATACATCTATATTATATAAATCTTTATTCTTTTCATAAAAAGCCTTCATTTCTTTTTCAGGAATTGTTACATCTCTAGTAAGGATCTCTTCTAACAAGATACTATACCGTATCTGATCTCTCCAAGTGCCTTCATCTAACGAATTATACATTGATTTATAAACAGCTAGCTCTCGTTCAATTACCTCATCAGAAACAGTAATTTTATATTTTTCTGCCAACTCTTCCACTACTCTAATATTAATTAATTCCTTTAACGTTTCCTTCCCAAAACGAGACTCAAGTTCAGCCATCCATTGTTCTCTAGTAATGGAGGTTTCCCCAATAGTAGCAATTGTTTCACTTGTTTGGTCATTACTCGAAACAGGAATAACATTTCGCTCTTTTGAAAGAAAATAGCCAACTGTAAAGCAATTTATAATAACCAAACAAAAGATAACACTCCATAACGTTTTTCCACTCAATTTCTCCACTCCTAGTAATTCAACAGACGTTTATTTCGCTTCTTTCTTTAGTTCCTCTAGATCCTCTCTAGTTAGCAAATAGACCTCATTGCAAAAATGACATTGAGCCTCAGCTTGCCCTTCTTCATCAATCATAGATTGAATTTCTTCCTCACCTAAACTTACAACGGCATTCTCAATACGTTCCTTAGAACATTGACATTGAAATTTTACTGGTTGTTTTTCTAAAATTTTAACGTTTCCTTGTCCAAGAACCTCTTCTAAAATTTCCTCTGGAGTTAGCCCTCGTTGGATCAACTTCGAAATAGGATCAATTTTGATAAGTCTTTCTTCTATTTTTGTAATTGTTTCATCATCTGTCCCAGGAAGTAGCTGAATGATAAATCCACCAGAGGCTAATATCGTATTATCAGGATTTACTAGGACTCCAACACCAACTGATGATGGAATTTGTTCAGATGTAACCAAATAATAAGTGAAATCCTCACCAAGCTCTCCTGATACAATTGGTACTTGCCCAGAGAAATGGTCCTTTAATCCAAGGTCCTTTACAATTGTTAAATTTCCCTCTGTACCTACAGCTCTGGCAACGTCAAGCTTTCCTTTATTATTTAACTCAAAATGGGTTTGAGGATTCGTTACATATCCACGTACTTCTCCTTTAGAGTTACTATCTACTAAAATTGCCCCAATTGGCCCGCCGCCCTCAACTTTTATGGTAAGCTTAGCGTTTCCTTTTAACATAGAACCCATCATGACTCCAGCCGTCATAGCTCGTCCTAAGGCCGCAGATGCAGTTGGCCATGTTTGATGTCTTTTTTGAGCCTCAGAGATTGTCTCAGTTGTCTTTGCTGCATAAGCTCTTACTTGGCCATTATATGCTAATGCCTTTATTAAATAATCCATGGTGTTAGACTCCCTTCGAGTAACGTTTCAATATAAAAATTCAAGTATATACCACTTAATTTCTACTCATAACAGTAGTACTAAGCAGAGCCAAATTTTATAAACTGTGCTCTGTTCCCAATTCCTTTAATGTGTTTCGTTCATAAATTAACTGTAAACCTCTTAGTGTTAAAAATGGGTCAACAATATCAATACAATCTGATTCCCTCGCGATTAATGATGCAAGACCACCTGTTGCAATAACTTTTGGCACTTCCTTTGATTGATCTTTAATTCTTTTAACAATTCCCTCTACTTGTCCAACATATCCATATAAAATTCCAGCTTGCATCGCACTCACAGTATTCTTACCAATAATGTTATTCGGTCTCGTAATTTCTATTCTTGGTAGTTTGGCAGCTCTAGAATAGAGGGCTTCAGTAGAGATATTAATACCAGGCGCAATCGCCCCACCCATATATTGCTTATGTTCATTGATGTAACAATATGTAGTAGCTGTACCAAAATCAACAATAATTAGTGGACTGCCATAATCTTGTATACCAGCAACAGCATTCACGATACGATCGGCTCCAACTTCACGAGGATTTTCGTATTTAATATTCAAGCCTGTCTTTATTCCCGGACCTACAACTAATGGTTTAACATCAAAGTACTTCATGCACATTCTTTCAAGCGCAAACATAATTGGCGGTACAACAGAAGAAATGATAATCCCTTCTATTTGTTTAAAGGGAAGACCTTCGTGTTCAAATAACCCCTTTATTACCATACCAAACTCATCTTCCGTTTTATTACGGCTTGTTTCTATTCTCCAATGATGCTTTAAAACATCCTGATCATATACCCCTAATACAGTATTAGTATTTCCTACATCCAATACAAGAATCATTAGTATCACCACTTTATAATATTTCTTTTTACTAGTTTACATATTCCTTTTCATTTTATCAAAAAAAAGACCGATGACATATTAGTTTGCCATCGATCTTTCATCTTTATTATGATTTTTCAGAAGGATTATCTTCATCTTTTTTTGTTTGAATATTTACTTTAACATCATCAGATTTTGCATCCTTATTTTCACTATCGTTCACGATTACCGGACGATCAGGAAGCTTCCCATGCTCAACAAGACTTGCTATTTGAGCTGCATCAAGGGTTTCAATTTCTAATAATGTTTGTGCCACCAACTCTAACTTTTCACGATTTTCAGTTAAAATTTGGCGAGCACGCTCATAACTTTCTTTAATAAAGCGTTGAATTTCCATATCAATTTCATGAGCAATTGCATCACTATAGTTTTGCTCATTATGAAGGTCACGTCCTAAAAATACTTGACCTCCTTGTGCTTGACCGAATTGCAACGGACCAAGCTTTTCACTCATACCGTATTCAGTAACCATTTTCCTTGCTATACCTGTTGCTCTTTGGAAGTCATTATGTGCCCCAGTACTAACTTCTCCGAAGACAATTTCTTCTGCAACACGACCACCAAGCAAACCAGTAATTTTATCTAAAAGCTCTGGTTTTGTCATAAAGTATCGATCTTCTTTTGGGAGCATGACAGCATATCCACCAGCTTGACCACGAGGAACAATTGTAACTTTATGTACCATGTCAGCTTCATCAAGCACGACCCCAATAATGGTATGTCCTGCTTCATGATAAGCAACGATATTTCGCTCTTTCTTAGAAATAACACGGCTCTTTTTAGCTGGACCTGCAATAACGCGGTCTGTTGCTTCATCAAGGTCTGTATTATCAATTTTCTTTTTATCTCGTCTGGCAGCAACTAGAGCTGCTTCATTTAAAAGATTTTCTAAATCAGCACCTGAGAAACCTGGAGTACGAGCAGCAATTGCCTTTAAATCGACAGATTCATCAAGTGGTTTATTACGAGAATGTACTTTTAGGACAGCTTCACGGCCTGTAACATCTGGTCGGTCAACAGTAATTTGACGGTCAAAACGTCCAGGACGTAATAATGCTGGGTCAAGAATATCTGGTCTATTAGTTGCTGCAACAATGATAATACCTTCGTTTGCACCAAAACCATCCATTTCAACAAGTAACTGATTTAGTGTTTGTTCACGCTCATCGTGACCTCCACCTAATCCTGCACCACGTTGACGTCCAACGGCATCAATTTCATCAATGAAAATGATACATGGGGCATTCTTTTTCGCATTCTCAAATAAATCACGAACACGGGATGCACCGACACCGACAAACATTTCAACGAAATCAGACCCACTGATTGAGAAGAATGGCACTCCTGCTTCACCGGCAACAGCTCTTGCAAGTAAGGTTTTACCAGTACCTGGAGGTCCAACTAAAAGGACACCCTTTGGAATTCTTGCACCTAACTCTGCAAATTTACGAGGATCTTTTAAGAATTCGACTACCTCAACAAGCTCTTGCTTTTCTTCATCTGCACCAGCTACATCTTTAAACCTAACCTTCTTCTTTTCTTCGCTGTATAACTTAGCTTTACTTTTACCAAAATTCATTACACGACTACCGCCGCCTTGAGCTTGATTAAGCAAGAAGAAGAATAAAATAAAGATAATAATGAATGGGATAATGGATGTGAAAAAAGTAACCCATCCACTTGTTTCCTCAGCAGGAGCAACATCAAGTTCTTTGACGTTATTTGCCTCAGCTGCTTTGTCAACTCGATCTAGCCCTTGTTCTGTTGGTATATATGTTAAAAAGGTTTCGTCTTCGTCATAGCCCTTCATTTTACCTCTAACTTCAAATACACCACGAACCGGCTGTACCGTCATCTCTGTTACATTCCCATTATTTAAGTCAGAAATGAAAGTATTATACGTTATTTGTTCCGTTTTAGGATTAGCACCAGTAAAGAAGCTTACAACCCCAATAATGACTAGAAATATTAATAAATAAAATATGGTATTACGGAAGATCCGATTCATTCCTTACCTCCTCCCACAGTAGACACGACTATATTAAATAGTATCATAGAAAATCATGGTAACACAACAATTTAGACTACAATGAACCTGTGTTTCAATTAATTGATATTATTGATAAATTTCAGGCTTTAAAACTCCGATATAAGGAAGATTTCGATATTTCTCAATATAATCAAGTCCATAGCCAACAACAAATGCGTCTGGAACAGCAAACCCTACATAATCAGCCTCAATATCCGCTTTTCTACCAGTTGGTTTATCAAGCAAAGTCACAATTTTAATTGATTTTGCTTTGCGATAGCGAAACAACTTAACTAAATAGCTTAAAGTTAAACCACTATCAATAATATCTTCAATAATTAAGATATCTCTTCCTTCAACAGAAGTATCTAAATCCTTAATGATCTTTACTTCTCCGGATGATACCGTGGATGTGCCATAGCTTGAAACATCCATAAAGTCCATTTCCAAATATGTATCAATATTCTTTAAAAGATCACCCATAAAAGGCATTGCGCCCTTTAGTACACCTATAGCAAGTGGAAAGCGATCATTATACTCTTCAGTTAGGGCCTTTCCTAACTCCTTCACCTTAGCTTGAATTTGTTCTTCAGTTACTAAAATTTCTTCAATATCTTGTCTCATAAAAGTGTGCCCCCTAGAAGATCATAGCTCCTTATAATGTAATACTACGTATTCATCCACGCTTCCATTTTCAGCTTCAAAAATTGATTTTTTTAAGCCTGGTAACCAAAGGATGTTCCCATCTCCATCTTCTACTATCGGCCATGAATATCGGCTTTGTAATGGTACTTTCTCATCAATAAATATATCTTTTACCTTTTTCCGACCGTTCATGCCCTTCAATTTGATTTTATCTCCCTGTTCTCTTGTTCGAACAATAAGCGGTCCAACTAACGTTTTGGGATTTAAAAGGAATGATTTATTTCCTATAGACTCAATAGAATCATTCTTTATTAATTCACACGTTATTTTATACCCATTTGGAAGTATGATAACGGAAGGGATTTCAAGATCAAAACAGTATTCCTTTACTTCATCTTGTTCAAAAGTAAACAAACAATTTTGATATGATTTAATCACTTTTAGACCGCCTGGGTAATTAAGTGAACCTGAAGGGTGATCTTGAGAGAGTAACGTCAGTAAACTCTCAATATGTATTGAAGATAGTGAAGTTGGAATATTTCCGTATAGATAGTTTAATATTAGTTGAATCCCTCTTCTTTGTAAAGGCAAAGGTAGGCTTTTAAACCTATCAATGTCTATCTCGACAGCTGACGTTTCTTTTCTTTTCAATACTGTATTCATATGTTCCTTCGTTAATACCTGTAAATACGTTTCATCCTCTAATAAGGTTTCACTAAAATACTGAAATCTTTCATGTACCAATGGGTTTTCTTTTTTCAGAAAGGGTAGCACATATTTTCTAAAGCGATTTCTAGTATAAACTGTCTTTTCATTACTCGGGTCAAACCTTGGCATTAATTGTTGATCCCTACAATACGTAAGGATATGTTCTTTTGTATACCCAAGCAAAGGCCTTATGATGTATCCATTATGAAATTTACGTTTTAACTGAATACCTGCAAGTGCCTTTCCTGTACTACCTCTTACCATCCTCATTAAGATCGTTTCGATTTGGTCATCACCGTGATGACCAAGTGCTAAGGAACTTGACTCATACTTATCTAAAACCTCTTTAAAAAAATCATATCTACACTCTCTCGAAGCTACTTGAGAACTTAAATTATGCTTAGTAGCGTACGCAGTTACATCAATTTGCTTTGCTTCACATGTTATTTGATGTTCTCTACAGAAATCGAGCACAAACAGCATTTCCTCTTCTGATTGTACACCTCTAAACATGTGATCAACATGTGCAGCAACTAGCTTTAGGTTCCACTTCTCCTTTATTTTAACTAGTAAATGGAGCAATGCTAAAGAATCTGGTCCTCCCGAAACACCAACAATAACTGTTGAATCCTTTTCAAATAATTGGTGCTTTTGAATAAGGGTATAAAATTTTTCCACCTTTTCTTCCCTCTTTTGCACAAAATCCCTTTTTTATTCACTCTCTATCCTACCATTATTTCTAAAGTAACAACAAAGGAGAAGAATGCGTTCACATATTCATCATATTTATTGAACAAATTTACAGCCATTTCTACATTAAATAGTGATAAGCATATAATGAATAAATGATAAATACTCCTAAAATAATAATAATTGTTTCAAGAAAACCACTCGTTTTTTTTCTCCTTTTTTTTTGCTTTGCCTGTTTTCTTGTTTGGTTAGCTTGAGGGTTTGCGCTTTTTGGTGACTGACTCTTTGCCTTGTTAGGTGTAGCTACTTGGGTTTTATAAGTTTTTGTTCTTGGTTTTACTTTGCTAGTTTCTACAGAAAGCAGATGAACAAAGTCTGTTTTCATTTCTAATGCACTTGTATATTTCCCTAAAAGTGCTTTTTGTAAAACTTGCTTATGTTTAAGCAAGTATGGATGTTGCTCAATTCGTTCAAATAATTGAGATTCCCCATCCACATCTACCTTTTTTGTAAAGCGTTTAGGAAATGATGCATTTATAAGGACCATCGCTACTGAAAAAAGATCGTAAGACGGCTCAGCTTTCCGCGTACCTAACCCCCAATATCCTCGGTCAAAAAACTCTGTGAACTCTTTAATTGATCTTCCTTGCTGTGTCGTACCACCAACATCGATACATCTTATTTTTGGGGGCGGGCCTGAAATTAATAAGTTTTCTGGCTTCAAGTCACCAAAAACCCACCCTTGTTGATGAAGCTTTTCTAGATTAGATAGTAACTGAAGGACCAACACATCTGCCCACACTATTCCTCGTTCTTGAATAAATTCGAGGAAGTTATTACCTTGTACATATTCCATCACATAAAAAGGAAGAATTTTTTGCGAATCTACCTTCCAATCATCTACATCAAGCAAAGAAGGTCCAAGCGAAGTACCTTGGACCTTAGAAAAACGCTTAAGCACATTTACCTCTGAAGTAATCGCCATACTATTTTCACTCAGCTTTAGAGCGACTTTCTTATTTTTACTATCAGCTAAGTATACGTTGCCTGTTGCACCTTTTCCAAGTAGCCTTAAAACGGTGTAATTCTCACCGTTCCACTTACCCCGTACTACAGTACCCGAAGAAAGATTACATACCTGATTCATCGTAGTATTCTTCTTCACTTCTTAATAAATTTCTTAAGGAACGCATCTTCTTAAAATGTTGGATTGCATCTCTTATTGCTGGACCAGTAGGTGTAATACCTCCTGTTGAAAGCTTCGGAAAAATGGACGATAGTGATTCAAGCTTAGGAGTCCAATCAAGGACCTGTTCTACCTCATCCTTTTTCCCAGGAAATACTGATACTGAATATTGATTTTCTCCAATTCTTGAATTAAGGCTAATTGAAAGGTCTAGAAGTGCTTCCTTTACTGTGGGAAGCTTCGGTTTCATGCTTGCACTTGTATCAACTAATACAAGGATTTCTAAACTCACAGTTTCCCCTAGTTCATCTACAACCTCCATTACCTCTCCTCTTTTTTCAGGTGGTAACTCTTCCATTGATGTATGCTTCCCAAGAATTTGCTGGAGCTCCTTATTCACAACTCCTTGAAGTGTTTGTGTCATAGCCTTTCTTGTTACCATTTGTACTGTTTGAGATAACTGATGCGCATATACAATTTGGTGAACGCCACCACCTGACATTGCAATTCCTTCGATTTCCTGTATCGCCTTTTGGTCGATTACGTTCTCTTCTATGACACCAATTACATTTATTGTTATCCCTTGTTCCTGAGCTAATGCAGCCATTGCGATTGGATCTTCCCCATGATTTGAGCAACCGTCAGTAATTAATAAAATTTGCTTTAAATGACCCTTTGCCATATACACCCTCCTAGAGAGACGTCTAATTTTTCAAATTCAATATTCACACTTGACTTAAAAAGATTTGAATTTTCATATTAGTATCATCCTCGCCAGAAGGTAGGGTTTTTATACTCTAGTTTATTCTTAACCTATTTTTTTCTTCGTTACAGGAATACTAGCCCATTTCGGGGTATTGTGCTCAATAGATGACACAACCACCGTCATATCGTCTTCGATTTTCCCAGATCTTGTTCTGATAACTTCTTCCATAATGAGATCTGCAACCTCCTGAGGATCAGTTGTCTTAATCTCATTAATTTTCCGCTTCATCCATAAGTCATAATTCTCAACATGTTTCGGTCCCTCAAAAATACCATCACTCATCATGATAAGAAGATCTCCCGCTTTTAGCTTTTCACCCACAACATCCACGTCAAATTCATCAATAATCCCCATTGGTAGATTACTAGCCTGAATTTGAATTATTTTATCTCCCCTTTTTACAAAGCTTGGAGTGGATCCAATTTTCAAAAATTTACTACTTCCATCTTGAAGATCCACAATTGCGAGATCAAGTGTGGAGAAAATTTCATCTGTCGTCCTAAGAGATAAAATCGAATTAATCGTTTTAATCGCAACTTTTTCTTCGATCCCCGATTGTAAAATCTTTTGCAGAAGCTTAATTGTTTCATTACTTTCAAAATGGGCTCTTACACCATTCCCCATCCCGTCACTAATCGCAACAGCGTATTTCCCCACCCCTAAATCAATCATAGAATAGCTGTCACCAGATACTAGGCCACCACCCTTTGCTGCATGTGCTACACCAGTTTCAATTCGAAATTTTTTAGCCGATCCAAATGATACATGACAAAACCCATTAGGATAATTAGCACATTCCTCACTTTTCACAATAACAGACTCCTCTAAAATATCAGACAACATCGGTGCAATAATTTTTTCACATTCTCCATGACCATTACAGAATGGAATACTCATTTCAATATCTACATTACCTTGATCTAGGCTATATATATCTACATTTATAATTTCAATTCCGAAGTTTTGTAATGCATCTAGAATTTGTTCTTCCTGTACAAAGTGATTTTCTCGTTCTCTTTTAATTTCCTTCGAAAGATCCTCCATAACATGAGAGACACCCAATAATTGTTCTGCAACCAATCGTCTACTTTCTTGAACTTCTTTTTTAAGCTTTTGATTCGCTTGAAAATAATTAATTTCCTGCTCTATCGCCTCTTCTACTTTATTTGCCTTTGAACAGTGACGCGCAAATTCTTTTTTTACTTTAAGATTGTTTTGGTAAGTATGTTGTTTTGTTTCATGCATAATTGTCTGCATATAATCATAGGTTTTATCAAAGTTCTCAACCCAGCACTTCTCTTTCTTAAAACAATGCTGACAGGTACTTTCAGTTATACTACTTAAAAATAAATCAGTTTCCCTTTGTTCATCATCCGTTTCTTCTTTATCATAAAAAGTCGCAAAACTCTCAGATAATGCATGAAAAACTTGAGAAAATTGATCAACACGGTGAGCTGTAACATCACGTATTTTCCGAACATATTGCTGTTGTTCCTGGGCATGTTCATTCGTACCAGGTATATGTCTCGCAAGTCTCCCTGTTATTGCTTTCGGTGTAACCAGGAATAATAAAATAGCGATCATCGACTCAAGTAAAGTAGTCATTAAGTCCGCTGAGCCTTGTCCATATAATGAGATCAGTACTGAGCCAATTAGCAGCCCAATAGCCGTTCCTATCTTTTGTCCTTCACGCAAAAGGCCACCTAATAAACCTGAGAAAGCCAGTAGACTCATATGATATAAATTTCCTACATTAGCTAAGCTCAAAATCAGTCCAGTAACGACCCCTACTGTACTCCCTATACTTGAGCCTCCTATGAATGCAAACAAGAGAACAATATATCGAGAAAATATATGCTCCGCCTGGAGATTTTGATAAGAAACCCCAACAAGACCTGTCATTACGGATGCTAGTAAAATCATGATGCAAATAATTTCTTCAACCTTTAGTGATTGCTTGTACTTTCGAGCTGATATGAGTGGAATACTTTGAAGAAAAATTAACGTTAATATAAATGATAAACCAGATTCAACTCCTGCCATCATATAATCATATAATGTCAATGAGGATTTCATCGCAAAGGAATAGACAATCCTTGTTATTGCCACAGTCCCAAAGATAATAAAAGGAAGAATTTTCAATTGATCTTTAAACACATATACCGATAGTCTCTTGATTACAAGAAAGCCTATTATTGACATCACAATTATTAAGGAAACCTCTAAGGAAACTGTAGATCCACCAGCAATTAACGATAGACCTGCTAAAAGTGCTTTATCCTTTTTCATGAGTAAGACTGCTCCGAAGAACGGTAATGCGAATGGCAATACCTCCGATAAAATAATAGCTCGTCCTAATAAAAACCCAATCAAAACATACACAAGTCCTTTATGTAAGAGGAAGACCTGTAGTTTAGAAGAAAATCGATGAAAGAATCGATTGACCACTTGATGGGTTTTTGCCATGCCCAAATCCGAAATCGGCTCCATTAACCTTCTTTCCACTTTTTCCATCGTTCATTCCCCCACTAGTTCATTGTTGCTTGTAATTATATCGAAGGTTTGAACAAGATTTTGTCAAATGAAGGTAGTATATTCCAAAAACAGTTCGACTGTTTTTGAAAAATGCGACAAATATCCAAGAGTTTTGAAGTTTTTTATTATGTCTTTCGTCAAAAAGTTATGAATCAAGTGTTAGCTAGTTAGGATTATGTAAGTTAAAGGGGAAAACAAAAAAAGTTGCTAGCATTAGCAACTTTTTGTATGACCCGTACGGGATTCGAACCCGTGTTACCGCCGTGAAAGGGCGGTGTCTTAACCGCTTGACCAACGGGCCGTTTTAATTATTAGAGATTTGATACGAGATGTCAGAGTTTTTTGTATGACATACATTCATCTAACTTTCAACCTCAAATTTCTATTTCTAGAATGGTAGCGGCGGAGGGAGTCGAACCCACGACCTCACGGGTATGAACCGTACGCTCTAGCCAGCTGAGCTACACCGCCATAACATATCTCATCGTCCTCTTCTGAGGCACAAGATATATAATACAATTGAATTCAAAATTCGTCAATACAAAAATTATTTTTTAGGATTTTCAATAAGAAAAGAGCAAGCGCCTTGATCAGACTAAGGCAGGCATAAGACGCTCAGGAATAGAAGACGTTCTTTGTCTTCAATTTCTGAGTGGCTTATGACCTCGAGGGGCTATTCGCTGGAACTGGATGTCATAAGCTTATCCAAAGTTCAATTTTTTTTAATTTCCTAACCGATAAAAAAGGAAAACATCTAGATGATGTTTTCCTTTTACGCAAAATGTATATGAAAGCAGCAAGCTTAACCTCTTCTAGCTCCACGACCACCGCGTTTAGATTCAGTATTGCGCTTCAATGAAGACAAACGATCTTCACTATCTTTTAAGAAACGACTCATTTTTTGTTCAAAGTTTTCTTTGTTATTACTACGGAAATCATTTCCTCTTTGTCTTGGGCGATCTGAATTCCTTGGACGATCTGTGTTTCTTGGACGTTCTGGACGTTCTGAACGCTCTGGGCGCTCTGGGCGCTCTGGACGATCTATTGCTTTTTTAATAGATAGACCAATTTTACCATCGTTCTCAACATTAATAACCTTTACTGTAACCTCGTCTCCGACTTTTAAGTGATCATTAATATCCTTCACATAATTATCGGCAACTTCACTGATGTGTACGAGTCCTGTTGAACCTCCTGGTAGCTCCACAAACGCTCCAAAATTAGTAATTCCCGTCACTTTACCCTGTAACTTGCTGCCAACTTCAATCGACATAAAAATAATGCTCCTCCTTAAACAGATAAAAAATCATTCGAATCTTTATTATATTATACATAAATAAAAAATCGAGTGTCAACAAGGCTAATCTTTTATATTAAAGATGATCTCATCATCATCCGATAAGAAATAGTCTCTTCTTGCAATCTTAGCAATATACTCATCATCATTAAGCTTAACGATCTCTTCTCTTAATATTTTTTCTTCTTTTTCTAATCCGGTCAGTTGTTTTTCAAGATTTTTTAATTCTTCACGCTTTTCCTCTATCGCACTTGATTGGTTGAAAATGGTGGTTACCATAATAACAGAGGAAATAATCACCAAGAGTCCGATCATTACTAACCTTCTAAACAAGCCTCTTTTACGCCTTTTTGAAAGCTGTAGTTGTCTCTCCTGCTGCTGCATATATTGTGATTGTAATTCCGTAATTTTTCTTGATCTTTCGAGACTCATACATACCCTCCTTACTTCTTCTTTATCCGTAGCCACCACGCTTTTATTTTACTAGCTATATTCTTGATTTTTTTACTGAATCCTGCTAAACGCACAATATTTTTTGTAAGAAAGTTCCTAATTGTAAACGGGACAAGCTTCCATAAAATCCGTACAAGAACTCTAACTGGTGCTAATAAAATTTTAACCAAAGAATATAGAATTTGAAAAGCCCATTTTGTTATTCTCCATAAAAAATTTAATGTACCTAGTATAACTACAATGATTAACTGCACTAGACCTACAATTGGTTTCACGAATAAAATATGACAAACCTTTAGCATAAAGCGATAGATGCTGAGGCTTGTCTGAATTAATCGTTCAAGGACACGTATATAAATTCCTTTAAGGAGACTTTGGTAGGCTGCATATCCACATAAAACAGCTAGGAAGATGTAAATTCTTAGTTCTCCTTCATTCACGAGCAGCAATAGATAGAAAAGGATAAGTCCTTGAACAACCCAAAACATAAAGTCATTGATAAAGATCACCCATCTAGCTCTCAATGGTCGCTTTAAAAAGCGACCATATGTATCAAGAGCTACACCGATCCAGCCTCCCATACCGACCATTGCTAACATTGTGTAAAACTGTGTGGTTAGCGTCATTTAAATAACTTGCTAAAGAGCCCTTTAGCTTTCTCCCCATGCTGTTCATCTAAGTAAATAAGATCAAAAATTCTGCTTCCTTTTATTGAAACAATTCCTTTATCTACATCAAGGTTTTTCATCTGAAGATTTTGACCACGAATAGCTAAAGCTCCCATAACTGTATCTAGTAGAAACTCCTCACTGTCAAAGCTTTCTACTTGTTTTACGCCCGTGATCTCTAACATTTTTCTTCCCCTCATGATCACATCATGCTCTTGAATTGTACCTTTATGGACAGACGAATTGTTATCATAGTATTGATTCATGTTTTACCCCCGCATTCTAATAAAGGATTTTCCTCTACATTTGTATGTAAAAAGAATGCGGTTTAGAACAAGCTATACAGAAAAGCGGAAGTGCCTTGGTCAGTCCCGACAAGCATAAGACAATCCATAATAGAAGGCGTTCTTTGCCTTCAATTATGGATTGTCTTATGACTCGAGGGACTAGGCGCTGGAGCTGGACACTTAGAAAAGCGGAAGTGCCTTGGTCAGTCCCGACAAGCACAAGACGATCAGGAATAAAAGGTGTTCTTTACCTTCAATTCCTGATTAGCTTGTGACCTCGAGGGACTAGGCACTGGAGCTGGACACTTAGAAAAGCGGAGACGCCTTACTCTTGATTTACCCTCTCTTCCTTAACGACTCGGTAAAGCTCGGATGCTTCTTCTTTTCTTGTTGTTTCCTTCAAGTCAATAATTTCAACTGTCATTAGTCTTTGACCAAATCGAATTAAGAGCTCATCACCAATTTTCACATTTGAACTAGCTTTACCTGGTATGCCATTAATTGAAATTCTCCCTTGATCTGCAATTTCTTTTGCTAACGTTCTTCTTTTAATTATTCTTGATACTTTTAAAAATTTGTCTAGTCTCATACTTATCCCTCTTTATCCTAGTTTCTTTGCTTCATTCCAATATTTATCCATTTCTTCTAAGGACATGTTTTTTAACTCTATTTGATTTTCAGTCGCTTTTTTTTCTATGTAACGAAAGCGATCGTAAAACTTATTATTAGTTGAAGATAAAGCTTCTTCCGGTTCGATTTTGTAATGCCTTGCCACATTTACGAACGCAAATAGAATGTCACCAAATTCCTTCATCATTAAGAGCTCGTCTCTATTTAAATTAAGTTCTTCTTCAAATTCACTTATTTCTTCTTTTACCTTTTCCCAAGCACCATGAGTAGTAGGCCAATCAAAACCAACCTTTGCAGCCTTTTTCTGCAAGTGATAGGCTTTAGAAAGTGCTGGGAGAGCTGTTGAAACAGAATCAAGAATTGACTCTTCATCTGTAGTATCCTTTTCTTTGCGCTTAATAGCATCCCAATTCATTAAAACTTCATCACTGTCTTGAACAATCGTTTCCCCAAAAACATGTGGATGTCTACGGACCATTTTATCTGAAATTCCTTTAATCACGTCATTAATTGAGAACATCCCATCATCTTCCCCAATTTGAGCATGAAGAACAACTTGTAAAAGGACATCACCTAATTCTTCAACTATATGGTCAATATCCTCCTTCTCAATTGCCTCAAGTAATTCATAGCACTCCTCAATTAGATACTTTTTTAATGAATGATGTGTTTGCTCTTTATCCCACGGGCATCCATTTGGTCCACGTAACTGAGCAATAATTTGACGTAAGGATGTAAATTGATGGTGTAACATTTCTACATTTTTAACTGGCGGTATGTAAACACTTGTTAAATTATTTACACTTGTTTCACGGTCAAGTTCATAAAGCGCAACCTCTTTAATGATCTGTTGACTACTTCCTGCTGCCGTTACTACCACAACTTTATAATCATCAGAAAGTTGCTCCATTAACGTTAGCTTTACTTCTGATGCTACCATTTGATCATAGACCTGCGTAATGATAACATGCCCGTTTAATTGAAGTTGGTCACTTTTTAATGTTAATGCATCAACAAGTTGAAATCCTTCAATTGGGTCAATTTCTAATACCTGAAATGTCGAGTCCAGAAAGCTCTGCCCTCCTTGTACAACAATTGTATAACCCCGCTCTCTTCCCTCAGTCAGTAGAAGCTGTACAGTTTTCTCTGCTACAAGTGGGTGACCTGGTACGGCATAAACAATGTCAGTTTCGGCAGCCTTAGTTAATAAAACTTCGACAATTTTCCTATACACTTCACCAAAATCATCATTCTCTTCATAAATAAAATCAAAAGCTTCATAGGTTATTTCACTATTTAATTCATCAATAATCGGGTGCTCTTTTGTTCGCAAAAATAAATGTTCACTTTTCGTAATCAATTGATATACACCAAAAGGTAATTGGTTTAAGTCACCTGCACCTAAACCAACAATTGTGATTTGTTTAGCCATTTATGATCCTCATTTCTATCATTTTACAAGTTTTTTTACTATCGGAATGTATTGAAGCTCATCACGTGAAAATACGTTTAGTTTTAATATAGCCCATCCATAAAAACCTCCGCCAACCAGTATCCCACTAAAAGATACAACGCTTGCATATAGACGAGTATCCAAGTCAATAAACAAACCTGTAACCATTATAAACATTATTAATATACTGATCATCAAAATGGTTGCGAGACTTATCTTAAACAAACTCTTACCTTGCTTAAATGTATAGCCCTTTACTATCATAAACAAAATAGTTATTAACGCAATTAAACTATAAGAAAACACCGTCGAAATAGCAGCTCCCACTACACCATACTTTGGTACTAGCCAGATATTCATCAAATATTTAACCCCCACACCCACTAAAACGGACAGAGCTGGTAAAAAGGTATAACCTAGCCCCTGTAGAATAGCAAACATTGTTAAGCATAATGAAGTAAACAATATCGATGCACTTAAGATCATTAATACGAAAGAACCCGAGGCATTTGTAAAAAGCATAACATTCGTTGGTTTCATGATTGCGATTAGCCCTGCTGATGCACCTGCACCAATGACAATACAAATTTTTAAAGAAAGATTTAGCTTATCTTGAATTAATTTAAAATTATTTTGAGCCTTTGCACTTCCAATAAGAGGAACAAGTGACAATGCTAAAGACGTAGCAACAACAGTTCCTAATTGAATAAGAGGTTGTCCACGATCATATACTCCCTTAGTTTCTTTCGCTAAAACCTCTCCCATTCCTTCTCCGATTAAAAGAGAATATAGATTGAGTGCATCAATGAGTTGAATAAAAATAAGCAGTAAGCTACTTAAACCGATTGTTAAACTATACTTTATTAAGGAGGCTAGGATTTTCAATGTGTGAATAGGTGCTGAAATATTCCATCTCATTAGCTCCTGCTGTTCTTTTCTCCAAAAAATTAGCAACATCATGAAGGCCGCGAGACTCCCAACAATTGATCCTACTAACGCTCCAAAACCCGCTTCATAAAGATTATAGCCAGCCCTTATCATTAAATAAGAGCTTATTAAAATACACGATACCCTAATTCCTTGCTCAATAACCTGTGAAACTGCAGTTGGATGCATATTTTGCTCTGACTGAAAGTACCCTCTGAATAACGAGACGAAAGGTACAATAATAAATGAAATTGATGTTACTTTAATGAGCGCCGTTAAGTGTGAATCCCCCATAATAGCAGCTATTTCATCAGAAGATATGTATAAAAAGATAGATAAAATAAGACCAAATACTGTTAAATATAAAAAGGTTATTGTCATAATTTTCGATCGGATTTGCACAGACTTTCCATATCCATAATCTGTCATTACCTTCGAGATCAATACTGGAAATCCTGAGGTTGCTAAGATCACACTCATACCATAAAAGGGGTAAACTTGTTGGTAAATATAAAAGCCGATATCTCCTACTATGTTTTGATATGGAACACGATATGCAGCGCTTAATATTTTTGTAATTAATCCCGCAATCGTTAGGACAACTGCACCCTGCATAGCCAGATTAATACTATTCTTTTGGACGTTCATGTCCATCTCCTCTCAAAAATCCTTTAGCAGTATTATATAAAAGCGGAAGCGCCTTGAACAGACTTATGACCTAAGAGGGTCTAGGCGCTGGAGCTAGACACCAAAACTAAGTAAGAAAAATTATAAATTCAGTTACGTTAAAAAAGGGTAGCGAATTCGCTACCCTTTTTAATTTAAGGATCACTGTTCCATTTGACGGGCTAAAAATCCTGAAGCTGTCTCGACAGCCTTATGTTCAACTTCTCCAATCGACTGTTCTCTGGAAAAGATAATAACAGCGCCAATTGGATCACCGTTTGCGACAATCGGGCCAATTGTATATGATTTGATCTCTTCACTCACTCCATCGATAATCTGAGTTTCGCCACCATCTGTTTGCAAAACAGAACTTCTATCTTCCATTACCTTCTCGACAATCTCACCTATGTTCTTATTTAGGTAATCCTTTTTAGAACCACCAGATACAGCAATAAATGTATCTCTATCACAGATTAAAACTGGATGACCTAAACTATCGTAAAGGGCATCTGCGTATTCCTTAGAAAAGTCGCTTAGTTCGCTAATAGGTGAATATTTTTTTAATATTACCTCACCATCTCGATCCACAAAAATCTCTAGAGGATCCCCTTCACGAATTCGAAGTGTTCTCCGAATTTCCTTTGGAATAACTACGCGACCTAAATCATCAATGCGACGAACAATACCAGTTGCTTTCATCTTATGTTGCCTCACTTTCATCGGATGATAGGAAAAAAGATGATTGTTTTATTTCCTGTTCATTGGCAAATTGAGTTGTAATCAACTCTTACCTTCTGATTAAATGTTTTTATTAAAAAACTTTCTGACAGGAGCTTGCTTTTTATGTAACAATCACCATTTGTTGAAATTAGTATCCTTCACAAGAGATGTAATATACATCATGAAAGTGATTTTTTAACATTTTAAATGAAGCAGCAACTAATAAGCCTTTCCTTAAACTATTCCTACTAAACCTTAATTTAGGGTCATTTCCTCTTTTTTCACTTGTGCTAAGCCATTAAGTAACTCATTAATAATATCTAACCATTTTGGGACAGCCAGTCCTTTTGTAGCAATAGTTAGCTTCAGTCTGCTACCATCCATACCTAGTCCTACGATTCGGTTATATCTATTGCTTAATTCAAAAAGCCTATGACCATCAATTTTATTACTTGCTCCCTCTTCGATCAGTATATTAATTACATCTTTATCTTGCTTAATAAGCTCCACTCTCTCTTGAATAGCAAATACCTTTATTCGTGCTATTTGGAACAAGTAAGAAACCTCAACTGGATATTCTCCGAATCTGTCAATGATTTCTTCTTGTAGCTCTTCTAATTCTTCAAGCGATGTAATAGCTCTAAAACGCTTATACATATCAATTTTTTGACGACCATCTGTAATATACTCTTGTGGTAAATAAGCATCCACCTGCAGGTCAATTTCAACCTCGATTGCTTTTTCTTTTGTTGGATCTGTTTGCCTTTCTTCAATTGCTTCTTTTAGCATTTGTGAATAAAGGTCAAATCCAACTGAATCGATAAACCCGTGCTGTTGGGCTCCTAACAAATTACCCGCACCCCTAATTGATAGATCACGCATCGCAATTTTAAATCCAGAGCCCAATTCTGTAAATTCTTTAATAGCTTGTAGCCTTTTTTCAGCTACTTCTGTTAGAACCTTATCTTTTCTATGTGTGAAATAAGCATAAGCAACACGATTTGAACGCCCAACCCTACCTCTGAGCTGATAAAGCTGTGATAAACCCATCTTATCGGCATCATTTACAATTAATGTATTTACATTTGGAATATCTACACCAGTCTCAATAATTGTCGTACTGACGAGAACATCAAACTCACCTTCAAGGAAATTGAGCATAACAGATTCTAGTTCATTTTCTGTCATTTTACCATGGGCATATGTAACCCTAGCATCAGGTACAAGCATAGAAATTTCTTCTGCCTTTCTTTCAATATCCTCAACCCTGTTATATAAAAAGAAAACTTGACCGCCACGTGCCATTTCTCGTTCAATTGATTCTCTTACAAGAGCACCATTGTATTCAACAACATATGTTTGCACTGGAAAACGATTTTCAGGCGGTGTTTCAATAACAGATAAATCTCGAACCCCTAGCATTGACATATGTAAAGTTCTAGGAATTGGAGTAGCGGTTAATGTTAGTACATCAACATTTGACTTTAACTGCTTTATCTTCTCTTTGTGTGTTACACCAAAACGTTGCTCTTCATCTATTATAAGTAATCCTAAATCTTTATATAAAACATCTTTTGATAATAGTCTGTGCGTACCGATAACCATATCTACTGTTCCATTACTAAGCCCTTTTTTCGTTTCGTTAATTTCTTTCCTAGATCTAAAGCGACTTAGCAGACCTACCTTTATTGGATACTCTTGAAACCGCTCACGAACTGTCTCAAAATGCTGTTGTGCCAGGATTGTTGTTGGAACTAACAAAGCGACCTGCTTTCCATCAGCAATGGCTTTAAACGCTGCTCTTATTGCAACTTCTGTTTTCCCATAACCAACATCACCACATAGAAGTCGGTCCATTGGACGTAGGCGCTCCATGTCCTTCTTAATTTCTTGAATAGAGCGAATCTGGTCCTCTGTTTCTTGATACGGAAAGGCTAACTCAAATTCCTTCTGCATTTCCCCATCAGGTGAAAACGCATACCCTTCACTCGCCTCACGCTCTGCATATAGCTTAATTAAATCATCGGCTATATCTTGTACAGATGATTCTACTTTCTTCTTAACTCTACGCCAGTCACTTCCACCAAGCTTGTAAATCTTTGGTTCTTTACCTTCTGATCCTACATACTTTTGTACTTGGTCTATTTGCTCAACCGGTACATATAATTGATCGCTACCTTGATATCTAATATTTAAATAATCTTTATGAATTCCATTAATCTCAAGTGTTTCAATACCGAGATATTTACCTATCCCATGATTAACATGAACGACATAATCACCAATCTCCAATTCGGAATAGCTCTTTATTCGTTCAGCATTAGAAAGCTTCTGCCTTCTAACCTGTTTTTTAACTCTTTTTTTGAAAAGCTCCTCTTCAGTGATCACAGCAAGCTTTTGCATAGGTAGCTCGAAACCAGTCTGAAGGTCTCCTTCGATAATGCAAACTTTCCCGCTAACTAATGCTTCCTTATCACCTAGTATAGTTGCGTTTATTTCATAGTCCTCTAAAACTTGTTCTAACTTTTTAGTACGTTCCTCGTTAACCCCTAAAAATACAACAGCATAATTTGATTTTTTCCAACGATCAAGTTCATTTTTTAAAACATTCATCTGACCGTGAAAGTTTTGCATTTGCTTACATGATAAATTTAAGATATTTTGGGGGCTTGTATAAGGGACATGCCTTAAGAATAATGATAGATAGATTAAGGGATGCTTGGATTTTGTCACAACATCCACATAGGAATGTGACATTTTAACATCTTGAAAAATCTTTCCATCTTCAAGTAGACTTGTATACCATTCAGCCTCTTCTCTGTCTAACTGGTCATATGTTTCATGAATTCTACTTATTTCATCAAGGATTACAATAGAGTTATCTGAAAAATAATCTAGTAAACTAGTAGGCTTATCATAGATAAGCGAGGAATATTTAAAGATATCTTGGCTAAATTGCCCATTACGCAGGCGTTCCAAATCATATTGAATATTTTCAATAAGTAATTCCTTTTGCTGTTCGTTTTTCATTTTTTTTAGACTTTTTGCTAAACCGAATTCGACTGCTTGTATGCTTCTAGCTTTAGAATCTTCATTTACAATCATTTCAATTGCAGGTCCAATAGAAATCTCATTCAGCATATGTATCGAACGTTGATCATCAATATTAAATGAACGAATGGAGTCAATCTCCGTATCAAACAGTTCTATGCGAAGTGCATTTTCTTCGGTTAGAGGGTAAATATCAATTATGCCACCTCGAACACTAAATTCTCCCGGTGAGCTAACCATATCAGTTCTTTCGTAGCCAAGTGAAATAAACTGTTGAATATATTCCTCTAGATCAATATCTTGTCCTAGTGTCAATTTCAACTGCTTATCTTTCCAAATCTCTGTAGGTGGAAGCAAGCGTCTAACCCCTGCCACTGGTGCGACAATGATTGAACGCTTCCCTTCAGCAAGTCTATTAAGAACCTCAATTCTTTGAGCCTTTAGCTCTGGACTAGCAATGGCAATTTCAGATGCAATTAAATCATTCACAGGATATAGATAAACATCTTCCACTATTAAGTGGACTAAATCCTCATATATTTTTTGAGCTTGGTAAAGGTTATGTGTGACAATTAACACTGATTTCTTTAAATCATTATAAAGAGCTGCAGTAAAAACTGTTCTCGCTGAACCAGACAAACCAGCTACAAGTTGTTCCTTTAATCCTTCTTCGATTCCTGAAACGATTGTTTTAAAATCGTCTGTATCATAAAAGTATTGTTGCAAACTATTCAAGCTAAAGCCCCTCCTCTCAAAATAAATTCATAGATTCATCTATTATCAGGTTATTGGTTTTAAAATTCGTACTGATACTTATGTTTACACGTACTTACCCATCATGAAAAGTCAAAACAGAAAAATGCTTTGGGGTTGCACCCAAAGCTCTTACTGAATAAAACTCTCATATTGGTGTAAATCTGGATTTCTATTTAGAGCATCCTGACAATCCTCACAAATTGTTTTTATGTGAATATCACCATTTTGCTGGTAAGTGATCATCTCTTGACGTTCATCATTTGTTAAATGATCAAACCCTAGCTGTTCGCTTGAAACAGAGATATTATCAATGCTTCCTACATTCACACCACAGTGTCTACAATGATAATGCAGAGCCATAATTGCCTCCCCTAAAAAGGTTTGTTTTAGTCCTAGTATGTACCTTTTAGAGGCTCAATATACATGTATTAAATGCGCTCTATAGCTTTTCTTAATTATATTCATTCATAACTTGGGTGAAAGAGGTTGATAACCATTTTTCACATGCATTTGCTGAACGTTCAATTGCTTCAATTATCCCCTGAGCTTCATCGGAAGAAAATCGGCTTAATACATAATCTGAAATTTTCATTCCATTTGCCGGACGATCAATACCTACACGGATCCGATTAAATTCTTGTGTCGCTAAGTGTAGAATCATTGATTTAATCCCATTATGACCTCCAGCACTACCTTTTGTTCTTAATCGAATTTTTCCAACAGGTAGGTCAAGGTCATCGTAAATAACGACTAGTTCGTCATCATTTATTTCATAATAATCCATCAAAGGTCGAATGCATTCCCCTGACAAATTCATGTATGTAAGTGGTTTTAATAATATGACTTTCTCTCCTGAAATATGCCCCATTCCGTATAGCCCATTAAACTTGTGACGATCAAGAGGGATAGATAACTCTTCTGAAAGCCTATCTATTATCATAAAACCTACATTGTGTCTTGTTTGATCATACTCTTTCCCAGGGTTACCTAACCCGACTATGAGTTTCATAACTAGAAACCCTCCCAACACAAATCATATTAGAAAAGCGCAAGCGCCCGTTTAGCGACGAGAAACAAGAGCACTCCGTATGAGATAAAGGACCTTTACGGGCAGTTATCATTTACTGCTCGTTAAGATGCGGCAAAGGAAACACGAAGAGCACGAGCGTTCGATGTTGACTTACCGTATAAGGAGTGTGAAGTTCACTAGGCGCTGGAGCTAGCCACCAAAACTAAGTGAAAAGATTTAATACCTTGTTATTACTTAAAAAGCATCTGACCTTATTATATACTTATCATTAAACTTTTACATTTTATTTTCAATTATTGAGACTATTTATATAACAATAGCACAAAAGTGGATTCCTCAAAAGTAAAGTGTCAGCCCTTACCAATGGCTTTTTTAAAGAGAAAAATGAATTCTCTCTAAAAACATTTGGTTACAGACTGACACTATATATTAAATATGCATTTTCTATCTAGTATTACTCAGCGTTATGCTCACGACCCTCTTCATTTTCAGGAGTTCCAGCTTCTTGCTCTTCTCCACTATCAATTTCTGCTTCTTGTTGAGGTGGGAGAACGGATGCAATAACCTGTTCTTCATCTTGCACGAAAGAATAGTTCCCGTTATTTGGAATATCCTTTATCAATAGTGTCTCATTTACTCCAAGGTTCGTAATATCAACATCAATCGTCTGTGGAATCTTCCCTGGTTTCGCAGTGATTGTTACTTCATGAAGAGGTTGCTGTAAAACACCACCATCCTTCACTCCTAGAGCTTCGCCTGTTAAGTGAATCGGCACTTCAACTTGTACATCTGATTTCATGTCCACTATATGAAAATCCGCATGAACAATTTCATTTTTTAATGGGTCTTTTTGCATATCATAGAGCATAACTGCATGTGATGATCCATTAACATCTAGAGTAATAATTGAATTCTTACCTTCTTCTCTCAATGTCTTAATTAGTTCAATACTATCTAACGCTACTGATTTATTTTCTGAAGCCTTTCCGTAAATAACCGCGGGTACTTTTCCTGATTCACGAATTTTTCTTTTAGCTGAGTTTGTGAATTCCGTTCTTTCAGTTGCTTGTAATGTTGTCATATTAACACCTTCCTAACGAATTTTGCCTATATCTATTGTTTGCCCATAACAGGGGAGGTATAAACATTTTTTTAAGAAAGGCGATTAGAAAAGCGTAAGCGCCTTGATCAGCGACGTAGAAAAAAGAGCACTCCGTATGAGATAAAGTAAGACTCCCATCAGGGTTTTTCTGATGTATAGCGAGACTTATCGGACTTTTAAGGGGAGTTCTTTCATTTAGTGCCCGTTAAGGTGCGCAAAGGAAACACGAAGAGCACGAGCGTTCGATGTTGACTTAGCGTATAAGGAGGGTGGATTTCACTAGTCGCTAGGCGTTGGACCTGGATTTCAAAGCGCTATCCACGGTAGAAGACTTTTAAAAAATAAAACAAAAAAGCCTAACCTTAAGCAAAACTTCTCAGGTGAATTGTATAGTTCCCTCACCTGAAAAACGTTTAAGATTAGGCTTCAATTATATTAATCGAAAAGTAAACTTACAGATTGTTTTTCATGTACACGTATGATAGCTTCACCAATTAATGGAGCCACAGATAATTCAACTAATTTATCAATACGCTTCTCTTCAGGTAATGCAATTGAATTTGTAACAACTAGTTCTTTAATTTTAGAATTTTGAATACGCTCAATAGCTGGACCAGATAAAACTGGATGTGTGCAACAAGCATATACCTCTTTTGCGCCATTTTCAACAAGCGCGTTAGCTGCTAGAGTAATCGTTCCTGCTGTGTCGATAATATCATCGATTAGGATGGCTGTTTTCCCTTCGATATTACCAACAATATTCATCACTTCAACAACATTAGGTCTTGGGCGTCTTTTGTCAATAATCGCAATAGGAGCTTTTAGCTTATCTGCTAATTTACGAGCACGTGTAACACCACCATGATCCGGGGAAACAATGACAATATCATCTAATTTCTTACCCAGGAAATACTCTCCTAAAATTGGAACTCCCATAAGATGATCGATTGGTATATCAAAGAATCCTTGAATTTGTGGTGCATGTAGATCAAGCGTGATAACACGAGTTGATCCTGCTGTTTCTATTAGGTTTGCCACAAGCTTAGCTGTAATTGGCTCTCTAGCTCTTGCTTTACGATCTTGTCTCGCATAACCATAGTAAGGAATAACGAGGTTAATCGTTTTGGCTGATGCACGCTTTAAAGCATCTATCATAATTAATAGCTCCATTAAGTGCTCGTTGACAGGACCACTTGTTGATTGGATAATATAAACATCACAACCACGAATACTTTCTTCGATATTAATTTGAATTTCTCCATCACTAAAGCGAGTTACAGAACTCTTCCCTAAATCAACCCCAACAATTTCAGCAATTTCTTGTGCTAAAGCAGGATTAGAGTTTAGCGTAAATATTTTTAAATTAGAATCTCCATAGCGATTAGACATGGTAAAGTGAAAACCTCCATTAGGAATTTTTATTATTTAAACGATCGACATAATTCTCTTTATTTACTTGTCTTGATCGCGCAACCGATAACGCCTTTTCTGGTACATCATTTGTAACTGTTGATCCAGCGGCAACATATGCTCCTTTACCGATTGTTACAGGGGCAACTAAGTTAGAATTACAACCTATAAAAGCTCCATCTTCAATCTTTGTTAAAAACTTATTTTTACCGTCATAATTAACAGTAATAGATCCACATCCAAGATTTACATCTGCACCAACTTCAGCATCTCCAATATAGCTTAAATGTGATGCTTTACTTCCTTTACCCATTGTCGATTTTTTGATTTCAACGAAGTTCCCAATTTTCACTTCATCAGAAATAGTAGATGAAGGACGAATGTGCGCAAATGGCCCAATTGCAACACTATTACCAATATGACTATCATGGGCAACAGATTGGCGGATTGTTGTTTCATTTTGAACTGTGCAATTTTTTATTTCTGAATTTGGACCAATAATGCAATTTTCACCGATTACAGTTTCACCAATAATCATTGTTCCGGGATAGATAACTGTATCACGTCCAATTACGGCATCTGCTGAAATATACGTGTGATCAGGATCAATTAACGATACACCATTTCTCATATGCTCTTTATTGATGCGTTGCTTCATAATTTTTTCTGCCTGTGATAACGCAATACGATCGTTTACTCCCAAAGTTTCATCAAAAGAAGCTGTTTGATAAGCTGAAACGATCTTTCCTTCTTTTTGGAGAATTTCAATTACATCTGGTAGATAATATTCTCCTTGAACATTATCATTCGATACATTTGATAATGCTTTAAATAATTCTTTATTATCAAAGCAATATGTACCTGTATTAATTTCCGGAATACCTCGTTCTAATTCAGTTGCATCTTTATGCTCAACTATTTTTTCTACTGTCCCCATTTCATTCCGAACGATGCGACCATAGCCAGTTGGATCATCGGCTTTTGCAGTTAAGATCGTTGCCATTGCATTTGTTTCTTGGTGATGAGTTAATAAAGAATTAAGAGTGTCTGGTGTGATAAGGGGCGTATCACCGCAAATAACAATCGTTGTTCCTTCTTCATTCTCTAAGTATGATGCAGCTTGCATAACAGCATGAGCAGTCCCTAACTGTTCACTTTGCAAAGCATACTCACTAACATCTCCAAGTTCAGATTTTACTATTTCAGCCCCATGCCCAACTACAGTAACAATCTTTGCTAAATCTAATTTAGATACATGATCTAAAACATGCTGTACCATTGGTTTTCCACAAACAGGATGTAGAACTTTATATAGTGAAGATTTCATTCGTGTGCCTTGACCAGCAGCTAAAATAACTGCGAACCGATTATCCATTTACTAGGCCTCCATTTTAATATTTAACCTTTTTCAACAAAACATTTATACGTAAATACCTATTTATCCATAAAAAAATATATCCTAAAACAACGCGCATTTCAAGATAGCATTTAAAAGTACACGATATTTCTAATTTTATCATAGTTTTATTTTTTAGTACGTACCTAGAAAACTTTAACAAAATAATGAGAGAAGCGTAGCATCCGTTTAGCGACAGTAAACCAGAGGACGCTTAATCCAGCTACCGAACCTAGCTCTCTTCGAGTCATTATCTAGTCAAGAAAACAAAGTGGTGAATTAATACAAAACAAAAAAAAGGACTCTGCATAATATATGCAAAGTCCCTTTTCATATTTTATGAAGCACCTGCTTCTTCAAATTCTACTTCTAGCTCACCTAAACGATGATATTCAGCTAATACAGCATCTTGAATCTTTCCGCGTGTATTAGAGTTAATAGGGTGTGCAATATCTCTGAACTCTCCATCAGGAGTACGCTTACTTGGCATCGCAACAAAGAGACCGTTATTTCCATCAATAACACGAATATCATGAACAACAAATTCATGATCTAGTGTGATAGATGCAATCGCTCTCATACGACCTTCGGTATTTACGCGGCGTAATCTAACGTCTGTAACTTCCATTCTGTTCACCACCTTTTCCCCCATATGAAAAACTTTAGTTACTAAATTCAACGTTTTTTTGTTTATTCCTGCATTATTTGAAAATTTTTTTAATTTAGCCTAATAAATTTTAAATAAAAGCTCCCTATTCATCCACACAGACATACAACGACTGATAATAATACACTACTCCTCATAGATAATGGAGTGAAAGTGAAAAGAGGTACTAGGATTTAGATGAAAATACAAGAAAAGACTTCTTTTTTAGCAAACAAAAAACCAACCGTCTATTAAACGATTGGTAATTAAAAGATCTTTATTTAATTAATGCTATTACTTCAATTTCTACAAGAACATCCTTCGGAAGACGTGCAACCTCTACACAAGAACGTGCCGGTTTATGCTCTGCAAAATAATGGCCGTACACATCATTAAATGCAGCAAACGAATTCATATCCTTAAGAAATACTGTAGCTTTAACAACTGATTCAAATGAAGCTCCAGCCTCTTCTAGTACTGCTTTTAAGTTTTTAAAAACTTGATGTGTTTGTTCTGCAATATCTCCTGTAACCAATTCGCCCTCAGCAGTTAAGGGAATCTGGCCTGAACTATAAAAAATATTACCTGCGATAATACCTTGAGAATATGGACCAATAGCGGCTGGTGCCTGATTTGTACTTACTATATTCATACTAATCCTCTCCAATCTCCTTATCCTTCACAAACTGTAAATATGTTCCCGCCATTACCTGGATGTGTTTTTCACGAGTATCTACATCAGTTAATTTCACGAGAGAGACGTATTCATCAACCAATCTCTCTTCTACTCCCTCAGTTTCTACAAGAACACCGATACCTGCCACATTAGCCTTAAACTCTTCCAAGAGGCTAATCATGCCATTAATTGTACCTCCAGCTTTCATGAAGTCATCAATAATTAATACATTTGAACCTTCTTTTAAACTTCTTTTTGCTAATAGCATCGTTTGTATCCGCTTTGATGAACCAGAAACATAATTAATACTTACCGTAGAACCCTCTGTTACCTTACTATCTTTTCTTACCATAACAACAGGCACACCAAGCTGTCCTGCGACTGCATAGGCGAGAGGTATACCCTTAGTTGCTACAGTCATTACTACATCAATTTTACGGTTGCTAAAAACCGTTGCAAATAATCTTCCCAACTTGTTTACAATAGAAGGGTTACCTAGGATATCCGTTAAATACAAATAACCTCCAGGAAGTAACCTTTCTGGTTTAGCCATTAATTCACAAAGCTCGTCAATGAATTGTAATGCTTCATTTGCCTCGACTTGTGGAATAAACTTCACTCCACCAGCAGCACCAGGTACGGTTAGTAAAGTTCCAATTCCATGTTGCTCAAAAGTCTCTTTAATAATCGTCAAGTCTTCGCTTATGGAAGATTTAGCTGATTTATATTTCTCAGAAAAGAATGTTAATGGCACTAACGAATGTGGATGATGAAGCATGTAGTTTGTCATATCCACAAGACGACCACTACGACGAAATTTCATGAAATGGTAACCTCCAAAATCCGAATATTATTATAGTAAATATAACTTAATATCCGTATTTAATCAAGGCAGTTTCGTTCTCCAAGCATCCTTACCGCAAAAACTTGGTCACAAAATCCCCTTAAACCATTATAAACTCTTGGCAAGCGTGATTCATATTGCACGAGACCAAAAACGGTTGGTCCGCTACCACTCATTAATACTGCGTCAGCGCCAAATCGTTTCATTTGGTCTTTTATATTTGCGACCTCAGGATACATATGTAATGTTACACTCTCTAATACATTTCCCATAAGATTGCATATTTGATCATAATCACCGATTTTTAACGCTTCAATCATCCCCTCTACATAAGGATGATGAATAGAGTTGATGTTTAAATTCTTATATACGTCAGCTGTAGAAACACCAATTGTTGGCTTTGCAAGTACGACCCAACAATGTGGTGGTGAAGTAATATGTTGAATAATTTCACCTCTACCAGTAGCTAACGCAGTCCCTCCATATACACAAAAGGATACATCTGATCCGATTTCTGCTCCTAGATTTGCTAATTCATCTAAAGTTAAACCTAAATTCCATAACCGATTTAGCCCTCGTAAAGTTGCAGCCGCATCACTACTTCCTCCTGCTAAGCCTGCAGCTACTGGTATTGTTTTTGTAATTGAAATAGATATCCCTTTTCTAATCTTAAATCGGTCTTTTAATAATTTAGCTGCCTGATATGCTAAGTTCCGTTGATCATCTGGAACAAACCGGTTATGAGAAATAATCCTTATTTCATCATATGGTAAATCAACTAGCTCAACACGGTCGGCTAGATCTATCGTTGTCATAATCATTTTCACTTCATGAAAGCCATCCTTACGTTTGTGAAGGACATCTAATGATAAATTTATCTTCGCTGGTGCTTTTTCTAAAACACGCATCGTATTCACCTACTTTGACGATCTGAAATTTTATCAACATTGTACCACAAAAGCAGGTAAAGTATTTCCTTTTTCGACATTTATAGAAAAGCGTAAGCGCCTTGGTCAGCGACGAAGAAAAAGAGCACTCCTTCCATCAGTGGTTTTCTGATGGATATCGAGACTTATTGCCGCATTAACTTGCAGTTATAATTAACTGCAAGTTAATGCGGCAAAGAAAACATGAAGAGCACGAGCGTTCAATGTTGATTTAGCGTATAGGGAGTGTAAAATTCGAGCTAGACACCAAAACATTTAATTCAATATTTTTCCTATAGAAAGAAAGGGCTGACTACAAGAACAGTCCTCAAAATGAGATCACTGAACTTACAAGTCAACCCTGCCGCTTTTCTATTTATTCCTATTATTCTGTTGAGCAAGCTGTGATTGTGCTAATTCAACGGCGCGCTTAACCATATTACCAGCATCACGCGACCGAATTGCTCCCCAGCCTTCTTCTTTAACTGTATCGTAAAAACCTAAGTCCTTTGCCAATTCATATTTAAAGCTTTCAGACATAATTCCACGACGTCTGCCCATGCTAAAAACACATCCTTTCAAAGGATAAGCTTGAATTTGAAAGAAGAAATTTAACGCGGCATTTTATATCATTTGTATTAAAACATCATATTATGAAGATAATTAATTGTTAAATCCTGCTTCTTAGGCTCCCGCCACCATTAATTACAACGGAAATCTTGAGTAGCCCCTCAACACTTATTAAAAATGGCCTAAACTTATTTAATCTATAGTAGTACTCTTTTTTTCCAAAAGAAAAAACAGTAAACAATTCGCTGTCTACTGTCCACTAACTGCAAATGAACCTGTTGTATCTTCAAAAAATGTTAATTGTACTGTTTCAGTTAAAACATCAGCATAGCTGTAAGATACACGTTCAAAAGAATTTTCATCTTGATCAAGCTCAATAACAAAGACAGATGGATAGGTTTCTGCAAGTACACCACAGCGTTCTATCGTTTTTCTACGACCACCGTTTGCTTTAAGAGTTAATCGTCTGCCAAGATTACCATCCAAGGACTTTTTAATATCCGTTAGAGTTTTTCCCATTGCATCCACCTCACTAGTATAATTATACATCTTAAGCCTATGTAAGTCAAATAAAATTTAAATTATATCAATAACTTTTCCCTACTGTCAATAAATTATTTTCAACAAAATTCTCACTCGACCTACATGTAGTTTGAACAAAGTCGTACACTTTTATGTGTAAAAATGAATGTTTTTTTTATTTCATAATTAATTGTTCATTTTTTGACTGAAAATAGCTTAAATCATAAGGTTTTTTGGGATTAAACGTAAGAAATAAACATTTGGAATAGACACTACTCTAATAATAAATAACCATGATTTTTATCAAAAAAAATAGATTTTTTTTTAGAATTCCTTTGAAGTTCTTATCCTTACAGAAAAAAAGCCACTTACATTACATAAATGCTAAGCGGCAAAATATTATTGGAAATCATGTTTTCTATATGGCATACCTGTTCGAAGAACTCCCTTTGTTTCTACACCACCAAGTCCTTTTTCTCTTGTTAGGGTATTTCTAAGAACATCCCATACATTTATTCTTTCAACAAAAGGTGTAAAACTTATTTTTGCAACAATGTATACCGGGTCTAATGCATGTATATTAACTCGTGAAGGTGAACTGGCAAAATTAGCACCTGCACGAATTAAAGATTCAAAGTGAGACTGACAAGCTCCTGCAAATATGACTAGCTGATCAAGATGTGGAACTTTATTACGGGCATTTCTCACAGTTTGAACAAACTGTTTAGAATGCCGATATGCATTTAAATCATCTATATTTCCTTTATGCTTTGAATAAGCATCATGGCCCGTCACCACTAATATATCTGGACGGTATTTATCTAGTAGCCCAATTATTTTTTCTGGCATCTCTTTTTCACTTACATGTATCCCATTTACTGGGACTCCAATCTTTTCATATAAGGATAAACACTTTTGTAAATAAAGTGGATCTCCATCAACATGAAGAACTCTTCCAGGAATATGGAAAAACTCTTCATTATGACTATAGCTAGATGTTGCGTAATATTCCTGTTTTTCTCGCAATAGTTGATAATCCTGTCTAAATAAATAATACGATTGATCAATGATTTCCTTTTCCTTTTGCTTACGACTATTCTTTTCATTTTCATCCACAACAACTAGATCATCACATTGTGCATCTGCTATTAGCCTAACTTCATCTCCATATAAAATTGCAACCTGCTCACCATTAGCAGATGTTTTTACATTAATCACTCTAAATAACAGGTCAAGCTTATAGGATTTTCTTGCTACTACATCTCCAATTTTCACCTGCATGTTTATCACTCCAATGTTTAAGAAAAGCGCAAGTTCCCTTGCCCAGTCTAAAGAAAAGACGCTCATGATTAGAAGATATTCTTTTACCTTCAATATTGAAGGGCTTAGCGCTGCAGCTAAATACAAAAACTCCGTACAAAATCTAATTCCCTCTAATAAGGTATCCTCCTCTAGCCTATGTTGATTTTATTAATTTGTGATATCACATTGTAAAAAACATGAAGGTAGTGCTACTTCCCTTAATTCCTGATTCAAATAAAAAGAAAAAATCTAGACTTAGTCCCAATAAAGACTTCACCTAGATTTCTATACTCTTTATTTATGCTGTTATCTTAATATTTGCTAAGGTAATAAGTTAAGCTTTTGTGAGCACTTTATCTAATGCATCACTAAGCTTGGCAAACTCTTCAATGGAAAGAGACTCTCCTCTTCGTTTTCCATCGATATTTACTTGTGACAATGTTTCTTCTATCACCGGCTTTAATTCTTTTCCATTCGGTAAGAAATGAACCAAATTATTTAGCAGTGTCTTTCTTCTTTGTGCAAAGCTAGCCCGGACAATTTGGAAAAAGAATGATTCATTTTCCAATTCAACAATTGGCTCATTTCTTACTAATAAGCGTATAATTGCTGAATCAACATTAGGCTGAGGTACAAATACTGTTTTAGGAACAGTCATAACTGTTTTGGCATCAGTATAATACTGTACAGCAATTGATAACGAACCATATTCTTTAGTAGATGGTTTAGCTGAAATTCGATCTGCCACCTCTTTTTGGAGCATTACGACGATCCCTTTAAGTGGTAATTGATCTTCTAATAGCTTCATTATGATTGGAGTTGTTACGTAATAAGGCAAGTTTGCTACAACCATAATTTCCTCACAGTCGCTAAAGTGCTCCTTTACAGCTCTCTTTAAATCTGCCTCTAAAACATCTTGATGAATAATTGATACATTTGGATATGGCGCTAATGTTTCATTTAAGATTGGGAGCAATCTTTGATCGATCTCAAATGCGACAACCTTTTTTGCTCGTCTAGCAAGCTGTTCTGTTAATGCACCTATTCCTGGTCCAATTTCAATAACACCCGTTTTATCGGTCACCTCAGCATGATCAACAATTCTTGATAATATATTGGGTTCTATAAGAAAATTTTGACCTAAACTTTTTTTAAAGGAAAAGCCGTACTTTTCTAAAATTGCCGTAGTTCTAACCGGAGTTGCAATATCTTTCATCATTAATTATTCTCCTCCTGTAAGATCGTGGTTACTGCTTTTATGTATTCTTCTCTACTTATTTGAAACATTTGCAGTCTTTTATGAAGTTGTTTTCCATTTGTATAGCCGATTTTTAATAAAGCACCTAATTTTTCACGTCTAGCCCTTGCTCGATTTCCACCCACAAGACCAGCTTCTAATAAATCATCCAAAAATATTTCACTAATGAATTCATCCATTTCTTCTTTAACTGACTGTAATGCAATACGTATTGATTCAACAGAGGCGTGCTCCACTCCTATCCCCTTACCATTTTTCGGTCTTGCCTCCTCTTTAGGCAAGAAAGCATGTTTACAGCCAGGGACTTTTTCTGAAATTGTTTTTCTTATCTTTTCTCCAGGAAAATCCGGATCGGTAAATAAAATGACACCTCTTGTTTGTTGAGCAAGCTTTACCTGCTCTATAACTGACTCACCGATTGATGATCCATTCGTTTCAATTGTATCTGCATCAACAGCTCGTTTAATAGCAGTTGTATCATCTTTCCCTTCAACAACAATAATTTCTTTTATTTTCATTTTTTCCTCCAAATGATGAAACTTTTTAAAGAGTTGTATCGTCTAATATATAGAGACTATTTAAATAACAATACTGAGTTTCAGTGTCTAGCTCCAGCGCCTGGTCAAGGCGCTTGCGCTTTTAACCATTATAACGCAAAAAAACAGAGGGATAAAAACCCTCTGCCAGTTCTAATCTAAAATTTTAATTTTCACTTTTTTCGAACCCCATCGATAGGCAGCTGATTTTGTTGGTATGAACACGTCGATTTTGTTTCCCTTTATTGCTGAACCAGTGTCAGCAGCAACTGCATATCCATAGCCCTCGACATACACTTTTGTACCTAGTGGGATCACATTTGGATCAACTGCAATCACCTTAGCATTAGGATTTGCCCGTAAATTAACTCCTGTGGCTGTTGTTCCTGAACAACCACTACAACTTGCTGTGTAGGCAGTAGAGTTAACATAAAACTCTTTTGCAACAGAATCATTTCCGCGTGAAACAGTAGCAGTACTTACTGGGCTAGCAACCTTTGTACCTAAAGCGACAACACGATTTTTACTTTCTTCAACAGTTTCTTTTTTAAGTAGTTTTCTAGAAATTTCTTTTCCATTTTCAACAACTACTTCATAGTGCTTCTTTAGTTTACCTTCTTTTCCAGAATCAATAACTTTCTGCTTCCCTTTATCAATGCTGCTATCGCTTTTCGTAACAACATCAAAGGCAATTGGTTCTTCCACTACATCGGTGACTTTTTCTATACGTGTAACCGTTATGGCGCTCTTTTCATTGATTTTTGCTGTAAGAGCCGGTTTTACTTCATCTAATTCGTTTAATTTAACGTTGTGTTCTTTTAAAAAGTCAGCGACAGTAGTCGAAGTAGTCCAAACTTGTTGTTTTTCTTCGCCAACATTTAGTGTAAGCTTGAATGCTTTATCAATGGTTAGTGACAAATCTTTTTCAATCTTTGTATCTAATGCTGGTTCAATCTTATCATGCTCTGTAACATCTAGGTTCTCTTGCTGAATTAATTCTTTCACTGTATCCGCTGTCGTCCAGATTGTCCTTCGCTTCTCGCCTATTGCAACATTTATTGGTTTAGAAGCTTCATAGACTATTTCCATGTTATCTTCTATCTTTTTACCTGCTGCAGGTGAGATGCCATCTTCTTTTCGTATATCTATTTCTATTTCTTTAAGTAATGCACTCACTGTATCAGCATGAGTTCGAATCTTCTCTTCTTTACCATTCACAGTCAATGATACAGTATCCTTCGTTCCCTCATATGTACCATACGCGGTACCTGACCCTAATACTAGTAAACTAGCAGCAGAAAGGACAACCTTATTCTTTATTACTTTTTCGGAAAACAGCTTTTTCATGTTTTGAATGAAAATGAAAAACGCCTCCTTCTTCCTCGTGGATTATATAGAGTATCTGTCATCTTGTCAACCCTCTCGACGTTGTCTCATTTTTCCAACGTATTCATAATTATGCGCAATAATAAGACAAAAGTGAAGAAAGAGTTATCGACAAAGATATACTATGAAGGAGATGAGACATGTAGAACTTTTAGATATTGTAACCATCAGGACAAGCTATTCCAAAACTCGACATGTTTCCTTATCGAGTTATGCCGAATAATTTCCTCGCATTGTCGGAAGTTTTTGTTCCTATTTCCTCCAAAGTGACTCCTCTTAACTCTGCAATTTGTTCAGCAACATACTTCACATAGCTTGGCTCATTGCGCTTTCCTCTAAAAGGATGCGGGGTCAAATATGGACAATCGGTCTCAATTAAAAGTCGATCCATTGGTATTTCTTTGACGACTTCCTTTGGTTTCTTCGCATTTTTAAAGGTTACAGGTCCCCCAAACGATATATAGAAGTTCATATCCATACACTGCTTAGCTACCTCAAGGCTACCTGTAAAACAATGCATAATACCGCCTACTTCACTTGCATTCTCTTCTTGAAGTATCCTTACAACATCTTCTGTAGCATCACGGTTATGAATAATAATTGGAAGTTTAACCTCTTTTGCTAATTGGATTTGTTTACGAAAAACTTCCTTCTGTATATCTTTAGGGGATTTATCCCAATAATAATCCAGTCCCATCTCACCTATTGCAACAACCTTCGGATGTAAAGCTAATTGTTTAATCCAATTTAAATCTTCTTCCGTCATATCAATTGCATCAACTGGATGCCATCCCACAGCTGCATAGATCATGTCATATTGATCAGTTAGTTCCATTGCTTTACTAATCGTTTCCCTATCAAAACCTACCACCACAATATGTGTTACTTTTTCATCTTTTGCTCGTTGAATGACCTCTACTATATCTTTTTCGTATTGAATCGCATTTAAATGAGCGTGGCTATCAAATAGCATTATTTACCTCTTCCTTTCCATTCGACAAATCAAAGGGGTGTTCTACAAAATGTTACACGTGGAACACCCCTTTTTTATGTTGTTATTTTACTCTTGAACCATTAGGTAAACTAGCATCAACCGTTGCAACTGACAGGACATCATCCTGTGAACCTGCTAAAATCATCCCTTGGGAAAGCTCACCGCGAAGTTTTACTGGTTTAAGATTAACTACACAAATGACTTTCTTCCCGATTAATTCTTCAGGTTTATAAAATTTTGCAATTCCAGAAACTACCTGTCTTTTTTCGTAACCCAAGTCTAACTGGATTTTCAATAGACGGTCTGCTTTTTTAACTTGCTCTGCATGGATCACCTCTGCTACACGTAGATCAACCTTCATAAAATCATCGATTGTAATCTCTTCTTCTATTGATGGCACTTCTACCTGCTTCTCTTCTTGTACAGGGGCAGATCCCTTCATTTGTTCTTTAATATATTGGACTTCTTCCTCAACTTCTAAGCGTGGGAAAATTGGCGCTTGTTTATTCACCTGTGTTTTATTAATTTGACCAAAGCTTGTAATACTATCCCATGCTTTTAGGCTTTCATCCTCAATCCCTAACTGATTAAAAATATGATTTGGTGTTACAGTTAGAAATGGTTTTAATAATACAGCCGTAATACGTAATGATTCTGCCAAATGGACCATAACTGATGCTAATTTGTCACGATTAGCTTCTTCTTTTGCTAACACCCATGGCTGTGTCTCATCAATATATTTGTTTGTTCTGCTAATGAATTGCCACAAAGAAGAAAGTGCGATTGAAAATTCCATTTTATCCATAGCATCCTCGTACTTTTTCACAGTATTTTGTGAAACTGCCACAAGTTGCTCATCAAATTCCGTTTGGCTACCATTATACTCAGGTACTTGTCCATCAAAGTATTTATCAATCATTGCTACAGTTCGATTTAATAAATTTCCTAAGTCATTTGCTAGGTCATAATTCACACGGTCAATAAAGCCTTCTGGTGTAAAGACACCATCTGAACCGAAGGGAACCTCTCTAAGTAAATAATAACGCAGTGCATCTAACCCATATTTATCAATTAATGTGACTGGGTCAACAACATTGCCTTTTGATTTTGACATTTTGCCATCCTTCATTAAAAGCCAGCCATGTGCAAATACCTTCTTAGGTAGAGGTAAATCTAAAGCCATTAACATAATTGGCCAATATATAGTGTGGAAACGAACGATTTCCTTTCCTACAATATGAACATCTGCAGGCCAATACTTTTTATATTTCTCATCATGATCAGTCCCGAATCCTAGTGCTGTGATATAGTTAGAAAGTGCATCAATCCAAACATAAATTACATGCTTTGGATCTCCTGGGACTTTTACTCCCCAATCAAATGTTGTCCGTGAAACAGCTAAATCCTCAAGACCTGGCTTAATAAAATTATTAATCATTTCATTTTTTCGTGATTCTGGCTGGATAAATTCAGGATTTTCTTCATAGTAAGCTAAAAGACGATCAACATATTTCCCCATTTTAAAGAAATAGGATTCTTCTTTTACTAATTCAACAGGGTGACCACTATCAGGACTTTTCCCACCAACTATTTTTCCATTCTCTTTTATAGGATCTACAAGTTGAAGCTCTGTATAATAGGTTTCATCTGGTACAGAGTACCAGCCTTCATATTCATCTAAATAAATATCGCCTTGTTCAACAAGCTGTGTAAAAATTCTCTCTACAACTACCTTATGTCGGTCTTGTGTTGTTCTTATAAAATCATCATAAGAAATATCCATCTTACCCCATAAGTTTTCAATACCTGAAACAATATTATCAACATATTGTTGCGGAGTAACATTGCTTTCCTCAGCTTTACGTTGAATTTTTTGACCATGTTCATCAGTACCAGTTAAATACATGACATCATATCCACGCATCCGTTTATACCGAGCCATTGCATCCCCAGCTACTGTAGTATAGGCATGTCCAATATGTAGCTTTCCACTTGGATAATAAATTGGAGTAGTAATATAAAATGTTTTTTGACTATTCTCCATTATGTAACCTCCTCAATATTCGAAAAGCGCAAGCGCATGTTTAGCGACGTATGAACTAAGTGCACTCCTATGAGATAAAAGAAACACGAAGAGTAAGAACGTTCGATGTTGACTATGCGTTAAGGAGTGTGAAGTTCACTTCTGCTTTAGCGCTGGAGCTAGTCACTAAAACTTTGTCTATAACCTTATACTTGGCTTTTCTTTTCAAAAAACGCTCTCGCCCCTAAGGACGAGAGCGTTATGAAAAAACTAATATTCAAATGGATCAAATTAAATAGTGACCTAGCATTACTAAACTATCCACCCTTGATCATTTCATACTCTTTATGATACCATCTTGGCCCCTAATATCAAATATATATACATAAAGATTTTTGATTTCTACAATTCGACATCCATTTCGACATATATATAGTAGATTTGTCGAAAATTCGGTGAATCATGTCGAAAGCTTCATAGAAAAATATAAAGTTATTTAGTACTAATAAAATTACATTTTTAGGTTTATATTCCATATTTTGAGGGTATATATCCGATGAAACCTTATATCTACAAGGATTAAAAACCTCCACCTATTTTTTTACATGGAAAAATAAATAAAATGATTGACGATTATTGGAAACACTGATATGCTTAAAAAGCAAATCAGTTTTTGTCGAATATTGACGAAGTTTAATTTAAAAACATAGAGAATGTCAAAATTGAGAGGAGATTTATCATTATGAAATCTACAGGTATCGTACGTAAAGTTGATGAGTTAGGTCGTGTGGTTATTCCGATCGAACTACGACGCACATTAGGTATTGCTGAAAAGGATGCTTTAGAAATTTATGTGGATGATGAAAAAATCATTCTTAAAAAATATAAGCCAAACATGACTTGTCAAGTTACTGGAGAAGTTTCTGACGACAATCTTGCATTAGCTAATGGTAAGTTAGTACTTAGCCGTGAAGGTGCAGAACAAATTTTAGCAGAAATTCAAAATCAACTAGTTCAAAAGTAATTAGTAAAAAAAGAGGGATCTGATACTCATATTTTGAGTAATCAGATCCCTCTTTTTCATTAATGTATTTAATCAATATGATATGCTTGATAAACTTCTCTTTTTTGGATTCCTCTTTCAATTGATACTCGTTTAATTGCCTCTTTAGAAGGCACATCTTGCTGAATGTAATGTTCCACATGATCCATTATGGTTAATTCACTCCACCACGTATTCTCAGCAGTTGAAATCTCATCTTCATCCGTTCCTTCAACTATTATACAAAATTCCCCACGGATCTCATTTTCTTCAGACCACTTAATTATCTCATCAATATTTCCTCGTATAAATTCTTCAAATTTCTTTGTTAATTCTCTTGATAAACAAATCGAGCGATTTCCTAGATACTCTTTCATCAGCTGTAACGTTTCTTTTAATCGATGTGGAGATTCATAAAGGATTATTGTTTCAACCCTTCCTCGTAAAGATTCAAGCTGATTTTTCTTTTCTTTTTTTTGACGATCTAAAAAGCCAAAAAAGTAAAAGGGCTGTGGACTAATTCCTGAGGCAATTAATGCTGTTAATGCCGCGTTTGCACCAGGTAGAGGGATAACACTCCCCCCTAAAGCAAGTACTTGTTTAACTAATTCACTACCCGGATCAGATATTGTTGGCATTCCTGCATCACTAATAAGAGCAATATTCTTCTTTTGCTGTAACAATTCTAGCACTCTGTTACCGCTTGTCTCCTTATTATGCTCATGGTAACTAAAAATTGATGTTTCTATTTCAAAATAATTACATAATTTTCTCGATTGGCGAGTGTCTTCAGCTGCAATTAAATCGACTTCTTTGAGAATTTTTATTGCACGGAATGTCATATCCTCTAAATTTCCTATTGGAGTGGGAACTAAATATAAATCTCCTATTTCCTTCTCTCCATTATGAAAGCTTTTTTGCCTTTTTAGCATGTCCCCTTCACCCTTCTATATCAGATGTTTCACTGCTTATGTATTGTTCTTTAGCCTTTCTTGGTAGCTTTTTAAAGGATATTTCCATTTTTAAAGCTTCACTCTTTGTTTTAAATTCTTCTGAATACAATAACTTAACCGGAGTTCTTCCTCTTGTATATTTAGCACCTTTACCATTATTGTGTTTTTTTAATCTTTCGTTTATATCAACGGTATATCCTGCATAGTAACTTCCATCACTACATTCAAGTACATAAAAATAATGATTTGTTTGTTCCATATAAACTCCTTATAGCTTTTCCACGCTAGCATTTAGCATCTAAATGTGATTATGTCGCACGTTAATTAGCTAGTACCGTCCTCTTTATCTCCATATAATATCTTCCGGATCTCATTTGTATATTCATTTTCTCCATTATAAACAAATATAGGGGCCATCATTTTTAAATCTGAATTCCCACCCTTGATCCCTTCGATTAACAATGTATTTGCATCTTTCCCTATTCTAGGGTAAACAAATTGAATCCGTTTTGGTTCAACTCCATATTTTCTCATTAATTCTACAATATCAACAAGCCTACCTGGTCGATGTACAAGTGCAATCTTTCCACCTTGCTTCACAAGCTGACTACTAACTCTAATAACATCTTCTAACGTACAAAGAATCTCATGCCTAGCAATTGCAAGATGCTCATTTAAATTTTGTTTATCCTTCTGAGGAGTAGCAAAATAAGGAGGATTACACGTGACAACATCAAACTTTCCAAACCCTAGCTCCTTCGGCATTTCTTTAAGATCACCATGAATCATTTCTAACTGATGTTCTAGTTTATTATAAGCAATACTTCTTACTGCCATATCATACAGTCTTTCCTGAATCTCCACTCCAATTACTTTACCCTTTGTTCTTGTACTTAGTATTAATGGAATAATCCCATTCCCTGTACACAAATCAATAATATTCCCTTTTTGAATGGGCATATAGGTAAACCTAGAGAGTAAAACTGCATCTAAAGAAAAAGAAAAGACTGTTGAACTCTGAATAATCCTCAGATCCTCTGCCAATAAATAATCTAATCTCTCATCACCTATTAATTTCACCATAATTGTATGACTCCTTTTAAAAGAAAAAAAGACTGACACATATCAAAGGGTTTTGTCCCTCCATGGTTCTTCTAGAGGGCAAACCATCATGAGTCAGCCGCATTACTTCTTATTTAGGAATGATAAGCAAAATAAACAATCTCCATCTTTACGAATACTGCCATAATGTAAATTACAAATATGGAAGCCTTCTTGGTACAATCTCGCTAAGTTATCATACCCTTCACCTATATCAATTTGATTTTGTTTCGTTTGCTGCTTTTCCTTTGACTTTTTTTCCTTTGTTTTAACACTAGTTGAGTTAATTAATGTTGAATCTAATCTTCGGCGTAAGTTCTCATTTTCAATTATTAAATGGTGATTTTCTTCAATGAGTTCACCTAGATATTGCTTCAACTCACCCAATTGAGTGTATAAAGATCCTATTTGTTGTTCCATGCTGTTTATAGATTCAAATATCTCTTTTTTATCCACTTGTTCCACCTCATCAATCTGTGGATTGCATTGGAACTACGCCTTCTTTCTGCAATTCATCCCAAGTGTATTCTACCACGCGTTCCTGTTCTACTAGATTTACCTGTATAATTTTCTCTAATATATTTAGGCCAATAACCTTACCTAGTCCATTCGGAGTACCAATCATTTCGCCTAAATCTGGTAATAGTTCTTTGGCAGCCTCATACTCATCGTTTTCATACTTTAAACAGCACATTAAACGACCACATAAGCCAGAAATTTTTGTTGGATTTAAAGACAAGTTTTGGTCTTTAGCCATTTTAATCGAAACAGGCTCAAAATCACCTAAAAATGTAGAACAACATAACATGCGGCCACAAGGTCCTATTCCACCTAACATTTTTGCTTCATCTCGAACGCCAATTTGTCTAAGCTCGATTCGTGTTTTAAAAATAGCCGCCAAATCTTTGACAAGCTCACGAAAGTCAACGCGACCATCTGCTGTGAAATAAAAAATCACTTTATTACGATCGAATGTATACTCGACATCGACTAACTTCATATCTAAACCATGTTCAGAAACCTTCTTTTGACACACATGATAAGCTTCTTCTGCCGCATCTTGATTTTCCTGAACCATCAGTCTGTCTTTATTATCTGCAAGTCGGATGACTTTTTTTAAGGGGAGTACTACGTCATTCTCCTCAACTCTTTTATTATTTAATACGACTTTACCGTATTCAATACCTCGAATTGTTTCTACAATTACAAAGTCGTCATCCTCTATATGAAGACCATTAGGGTCGAAATAATATATTTTGCCCGCCTTTTTGAAACGAACACCTACAACATCATACAAACTTATCCCTCCTGCAATGTTAAAACCAATTTTTCCATCAATAATTGTGGATTTACATTGGCATGAAGCCTTTTTTTAGCCTCTAAAATAGAAGTAATCTTCTCAGTCACACTTCTTTGTGTCATTTGAAGGGCATGCTGCTTTAATTGCTGAATCAAGTCTTGATAAATGACTTGTTCCTCGTTTCCTAATTGGACCGATAAAACATCTTTATATATATATAATAACAAGTCTAACCCTGTTTCTTGCTTATCTTTATCATTAAAGTGGCTCATCCAATCTGTATGAACATAGATTGGTGCCTGTCCTTTTCGATTAACGACTATTTCATATAATTTTATCACTTTCAATCTTCCTTGCGCAAACCAATCATCTTGTGCAATCTCAATTGCTGCTTCCGTATCATTCGTTAGCTGTGAAACGAGAGCTGCTAAATGCTTAGTAATACTTGATTCAATAAGTGCTTCTTCGATAGATTTTGGTTGTAAAGGTTGAAAGGATAATAGCTGGCAACGAGATAGGATCGTATTTAAGATTTTATGATACTGCTCAGTCATTAGAATTGCAATTGTATTTGCATTTGGTTCCTCTAAAAACTTCAGTAAACTGTTTGCAGCATTTACCGTCATTTTATCAGCGTGAATGATCATATAGAGCTTTTTATTAGATTCAACACCTGATTTTGAAAATTCCTCTTGTAACGCTTGAATCTGTCCTTTCTTTATAGACAGACCATCAGGCTCAACAATATGAACATCTGGATGGTTACCAGATTGTATCCTCTTACAATTTTTACAACTCTCACACGGCTTATAGTCTTGGAGATTTTCACAAAAGAAACTTTTTGCTAAAAGGATTCCTATGTCCTTTTTTCCTGTTCCCCTTTTCCCCTCAAATAAATAGGCATGCGCTAACCGTTGCTTTTGAATACTGTTCGCTAGTAGCTTAATAACACGCGGTTGATATGACGCTAAATCTTGCCAATTTTTCGCCATTAATATTCATCACTCCCTACGTATATAGGTTGATAAGCAATCCCTTAACTTCACCTATTTTTGCAAGGATATCGATTGTTGAGCGTTCCTTGTTCACTATTTCGTCGGCTAATTCAACAAGTGATTTATCTACCTGTTCAATAATTCTTAAGGACCGACTATTTCCATTGTAATCCCAACTTCTTGACTGTTTCATTGTCATGCCATATTCAACAGCCTCATGTATAAATTTTTTAACCAGTAATTTATATTTTGAGAGATCACTAAAATTTCTTGATTTAGAAACTCGACGACCTGCATCTTCAATATTAACTAACAATTTATTTAACTGTTCCATCTGAAGCTTGTTCCCTTGCTTGGAAATTAAATCTTGAAACCCTTTAGAAGTTGTTTGTGCAGCTTTTTGCTCTAAACCTCGTTTATCCATTGTTGAACGTATATCTTGACTAATTTTCATAAAAACCCCCATGGCGTAATTTCGCCACCATCTGTTATGAAAAAGATTATGAAACCATCTATATCAGCACATTAAAATTGATGAAACTGCTCCACAGGAAGAACAAAAACTGTTGCACCGCCAACCTCTACTTCTACAGGATATGGGATAAAGGAATCAGCATTTCCCCCCATAGGTGAAACTGGTGCAACTAGTTGATCTCGCGATTTACAATTATCCTTAATGATTTGTAAGGCTTTATCAACTCTAATATCTTCTGTTCCTATCATAAATGTCGTATTACCAGACTTTAGGAATCCACCTGAACTAGACAATTTTGTTACACGGAAATTATGCTCCATCAACGCATTCAATAGTTTATTACTATCTTGATCTTGTACAACGACAATAACTAACTTCATAATGAAAGGCCTCCTTATATTGTAACATGTTCATCTATGTGATTCATTGCTTGTTTAATAGTAATTTAATGCCAACTAGAGATTAAAATTCAAAATGCACTTTCAAAGCATCTCTAACGTCAGATACTACTTCTTCAATTGGTTTCTCAGCATCGATTACAATAATTCTCTTTTTAAACCTGGTAATAACCTTCTCATACCCCTCCTGAACCTTTTTGTGGAATGAAAGGTCTTCTAAATCAAGTCGATTCTTCTCTCTTTCCTCACTTTTTGCAATTCTTTTAAGTCCCTTTTCAGGATCAATCTTAAAATAAAAGGTTAGGTCAGGCATGAATCCGTTAATGGCAAATTCATTTATTGAAAGAACTTCATCAATACCTAACCCTCTTGCATACCCTTGATATGCTAAGGAACTATCGATAAATCTATCACAAAATACAGTTTTCCCTTTGTTTATTGAAGGTATAACCTTCTCAACAAGATGCTGTCTTCTAGCCGCAGCATATAAAAGTGCTTCTGTTCTTGAATCCATCTCTGTATGTTCTTTATTTAATATTACTTCACGAATCTTTTCTGATATGCTAATACCTCCAGGTTCTCTAGTAAAAATAGCCTCAATACCAGATTGCTGTAATTCTACCATTAACAATTCTAAAACCGTCGTTTTGCCAGCTCCTTCTGGCCCTTCAAACGTTATAAATTTCCCTTTCAACATACTCACCTTCTTTTCATAAATATAGCTATTTTTCCTTGTTGAATATTATGATCACCTTGAATACTTACTCCAGATTTCATTAATTCCTTCATTTGCTCAATTAATGTAGTAGTTATTTTCTCACCAATCATAATAAATGGTATTCCAGGTGGATATGGAATAATCGATTCTGCTGAATAATAGCCGATTGCCTCATCAAATGCCACCAGCTTCCTTTCACATTCATTCAAATATGAATATGGCTTTTCTAATGATTGGATACTATTACTATTAGATTGACTAATTTTAGTATGGACTAGTTGTCTGTTAGTTGTAGAGTGAGAGGGATTAGGAAACTTTCCTTTTATTTTTTCTAGTTCCTTTATGCTTAATATCGTGTTAGCGAGTGGTAAGATAAACAGCAAGTTAGTAGGATCAGCTAGTTCCGCAAAAATATTTTGTGATTCAAAGTAGTCTTGAAGTTCAAATCCTGTTAAACCTTTTGTTGAGCGTATTGTAACCTTTAATGGATCAGTCTTCACTAATTTATCAGCAGATCGGACGATGACAATTTCATCAATAGAATGTATTTGTTGCTTTACAGACTCTATTACCTGTAAAATTTCGGCCTGTTTTTTATCTTCCTTAATACTTTTAAGATATGCTCTAGCTAAATCTAATGATGCCATTATCGGATATGATGGACTACTGCTTTGCAGAACAGATAAGTAAAAATCAAGCTTTTCCTTTTCAATTAATTTACTATTAAAATGAAGGAATGAACCCATTGTCATTGCTGGTAATGTTTTATGGGCAGAATGAACAACAATATCTGCACCTGCCTCTATTGCTGAAGTAGGAAATTCATTTCCTACTATAAAATGAGCACCATGTGCCTCATCTACTAGCACAGGGATCCTATGTTTGTGAGCAAGCTGAATAATTGCAGTTAAGTCTACTGTTAATCCGTAATAATTTGGATTTGTTAAAATTAATGCTTTTGCCTTTGGATAACGTCTTATTGCCTCTTTTATAGTCTCTATCTCAACATATGTAGGTACTTGATACTCATTATCTACTTTAGGTGATAAAAAGATCGGACTAGCACCAGCTAATTGAATTCCATTGATGATTGATTTATGAGAATTTCTTTGGACTAAAACCTCATCATTTTTACTACTGGAAGCTAGAATCATTGCTAAGTTTCCGACCGTTGATCCGTTCACTAAGAAGTATGTATTCTGCACACCGTATAATGTTGCCGTTAGCTGTTGCGCCTTTGCTATTGCTTCTTTAGGATGGTGCAAATCATCCAATCCGGTTAGCTCTGTAACATCGAAAGGTAAAATTCCTCTATAGACCTGTTCTGCCTGATTCATAAAGACAGTCCCATTTTTATGTCCAGGAACATGTAAGGACAGAGGGTTCCTCTTTGTATGTTTCATTAATGCTGTAAAGAGGGGTGTTTCCATACATATATCAGCGTCCTTTATTTTATATAAAATAATTATAACAATACTTCACTTGATGAGTATATACTTAGTCTCAATATAAATATTTATGTATGACTAAAAATAAAAAAGACTGATTTGAAGTCAGCCCTTTTTAATAGGTTTTAGTTTTTTTATTATGAGTATAGTGGCGGGTTTTTTACCCTTCTTAATTTCTCTAAGTAATATTGGTATTTAGGATCAGATGTTTGTGTACTAGTCATTTCTTTTTCACAATCTACACAAATAAAACTCGTATAGAGATGAATTCCTGTCATTTTTTCTAAATCACATATTATACAAGTTTCCCCTTTAAACCTTTGTAAACTATTAGAATTCATTTTCTCCACCTCCATACTTTATAGTTTGCCCAAACCCTTACATTGTATACACAATTTTGAATTTAATTAATTTGTTTTCATTACTTTATGTACGGATAACTTACTTTGTGTTTGTCTTGAATAAAAACTTTACGTTTTTAGTTGATTTTATATATTTCCACCCTATCCTTTGGATAGTAGTTCAATTTTACACCAATAAAAAAGACCAGTATCTCTACTGATCTTTTTCTCTTTTACCTGGCAACGTCCTACTCTCACAGGGGGAAACCCCCAACTACCATCGGCGCTGAAGAGCTTAACTTCCGTGTTCGGCATGGGAACGGGTGTGGCCTCTTCGCCATCATTACCAGATAATTTATGAAATTGAAGGGATGTTCCTTCAAAACTAGATAACGATTCACAATTCAATTCACTTCATTTAACGCTTTTATTAGGTTAAGTCCTCGATCGATTAGTATCTGTCAGCTCCACACGTCACCGCGCTTCCACCTCAGACCTATCAACCTGATCATCTTTCAGGGATCTTACTAGCTTACGCTATGGGAAATCTCATCTTGAGGGGGGCTTCATGCTTAGATGCTTTCAGCACTTATCCCTTCCGCACATAGCTACCCAGCTATGCCTTTGGCAAGACAACTGGTACACCAGCGGTGCGTCCATCCCGGTCCTCTCGTACTAAGGACAGCTCCTCTCAAATTTCCTACGCCCACGACGGATAGGGACCGAACTGTCTCACGACGTTCTGAACCCAGCTCGCGTACCGCTTTAATGGGCGAACAGCCCAACCCTTGGGACCGACTACAGCCCCAGGATGCGATGAGCCGACATCGAGGTGCCAAACCTCCCCGTCGATGTGGACTCTTGGGGGAGATAAGCCTGTTATCCCCGGGGTAGCTTTTATCCGTTGAGCGATGGCCCTTCCATGCGGAACCACCGGATCACTAAGCCCGACTTTCGTCCCTGCTCGACTTGTAGGTCTCGCAGTCAAGCTCCCTTGTGCCTTTACACTCTACGAATGATTTCCAACCATTCTGAGGGAACCTTTGGGCGCCTCCGTTACATTTTAGGAGGCGACCGCCCCAGTCAAACTGCCCACCTGACACTGTCTCCCAGCCCGATAAGGGCTGTGGGTTAGAATTTCAATACAGCCAGGGTAGTATCCCACCGACGCCTCCACCGAAGCTAGCGCTCCGGCTTCTCAGGCTCCTACCTATCCTGTACAAGCTGTACCAAAATTCAATATCAGGCTACAGTAAAGCTCCACGGGGTCTTTCCGTCCTGTCGCGGGTAACCTGCATCTTCACAGGTACTATAATTTCACCGAGTCTCTCGTTGAGACAGTGCCCAGATCGTTACGCCTTTCGTGCGGGTCGGAACTTACCCGACAAGGAATTTCGCTACCTTAGGACCGTTATAGTTACGGCCGCCGTTTACTGGGGCTTCGGTTCAAAGCTTCGCTTACGCTAACCTCTCCCCTTAACCTTCCAGCACCGGGCAGGCGTCAGCCCCTATACTTCGCCTTGCGGCTTCGCAGAGACCTGTGTTTTTGCTAAACAGTCGCCTGGGCCTATTCACTGCGGCTTTTCCGGGCTATTCACCCTAAAAAGCACCCCTTCTCCCGAAGTTACGGGGTCATTTTGCCGAGTTCCTTAACGAGAGTTCTCTCGCTCACCTTAGGATTCTCTCCTCGCCTACCTGT
>NZ_CP055263.1:1972500-1990000 GCF_014217835.1 Metabacillus sp. KUDC1714 | reverse complement strand
ACAGAACAATAAGATAGATTTCTCTTGGCATTAACTAGTGCTTTAGCAAAATCTAACACAACATCTTCTTTCATATTTAAGACAAAAAAAGCCAGTCGAACGGCCGTTTTTGGACCGATTCCTGGCAATTTCATAAAGCTATCAATTAGCTTTGATATCGGTTCAGGATAATGCATGATTAATCCTCCTAGAACATACCCGGTAAGTTCATTCCTTTTGTAAATTGACCCATCGTATCGTTTGTTAAATCATCCATTTTCTTCAGAGCATCATTAGTTGCAGCCAACACTAAGTCTTGTAGCATTTCAATATCTTCTGGATCAACTACATCTTCTTTAATATTTACTTCAACTAGCTCCTTTTGGCCATTTACAACAACAGTCACCATTCCGCCACCAGCTGTACCTTCAACCGTTTTTTCGGCAAGCTCTTCTTGTGCTTTCGCCATATCTTTTTGCATTTTTTGCATTTGTTTCATCATTTTTTGCATATTACCCATTCCACCGCCACGCATCATGATTCATTCCTCCAATATTTATTCTTTTATTTCGATTAATTCATTACCAACCAGTTTTCTTGCTTCAGCAATAAAAGGATCTTCTTCTCCCTCTTGCTGGGTATCATTATCATCTTTTTGATCCCTAAGGAAGTCTTCTCTTATTTTAACCCAATCTTGTTCGGGAACGCCAACCATTTCCAAATTTTTTCCCGTAATTTCTTGCAGAATCAATTCTAGATTCGTCCGAACATTGTTATTATTTTCTGCAACCATTTTACAGTGAATTTCAAATTTAAACTTCAGCACGAATGCAGATTTAGATGCAGCGACTGGTTCACTATCGTTCAATAGAGCAGCATGAGATACTTTATTTTGTCTTTTAAGTAACTCTAGTAGTTCTCCCCAGCGACTTTTGATAACCTCTAAATCATTTCTTGTCGCAACTTTAAGTATTTCCTGAATTCTACCCTCAGGAGTTTTGTAGCCACTTTTCATTGATCTTTGTTTTGGCTCATTTGGCGCTGACTGTTGTGGAGCTGAAATCCCCTGCTGCTTTAGTCGGTTCAAGTCAGATTGCAAACTATTTATCTTTTCTAATAAAGAATTGTATTCCTCTTGTTCGAATTGTGAAGATGCCACACTTTGCTGACACAACTTCACAATTGCTACCTCCAAAAAGATTCGTGGATGATTCGTCCACTTCATCTCTTGTTGACTTTTACTTAAAGTCTCAATTGTTTCATATATATCATTTGAAGGTATTTCCTTTGTTAGCTGAATGAATTGTTCATCAACTGTTACACGCTCTAAGACATCTTCTAATGTTGGTGCAGTTTGATATAAGAGCATATCTCGGTAATAGAAAATAAAGTCTTCGATAAATCGTGCTGGATCTTTCCCTTGATACATCAACTGATCAAGTGCCTGTAATGCAGTTGTAACATCCTTTTGATGAATAGCTCCAGCTATCTTTCCTATGATTCCTTGTGAAACAGACCCAGTAATGAGTAATGCTTCTTCTACTCTTACTTGTTCGTCACTATAGGAAATCGCTTGATCAAGGAGGCTTAACGCATCACGCATCCCTCCATCTGCCGCTCTAGCAATAACATCTAAAGCTGCTTCTTCGACATCAACTTGTTGATTATGTACGATCTCTTTCATTCTCCCTACGATTGCGGAAGCTGTTATTCTTCGAAAATCGAAACGTTGACAACGAGAGATAATAGTTAATGGTATTTTGTGCGGCTCTGTTGTGGCCAAAATAAAAATGACATGCTTCGGTGGTTCTTCTAATGTTTTTAACAAGGCATTAAAAGCCCCAATAGATAACATGTGAACCTCATCCACAATATATACTTTATATTGAACAGATGATGGTGCATACTTAACTTTATCGCGTATATCTCTAATTTCATCAACACCATTATTAGACGCAGCATCTATTTCAATCACATCAGAAATTGATCCATTAGTGATTCCTTTACAAGCTGAACATTCATTACAGGGTTCTGCTATTGGAGCCTTTTCACAGTTTACTGCTTTAGCAAATATTTTCGCTGCACTTGTTTTACCAGTTCCTCGAGGACCTGAGAATAAATATGCATGTGAAAATTTATTATGTAAAAGGGCATTTTGTAACGTTTTAGTGATATGTTCTTGTCCAACCACATCATGAAACAGCTGCGGTCGAAAAACACGATATAATGCTTGATAACCCACAAAAACGTCCCCCTTCATTTTCATCTACTTTATTATAACAACCATCTTTCGTTTTACAAAGCGTGTACCCGCATTTAAAAACAACTTTCATAAAAAGTTCGTATAATACAAAAACTCACTCTTAAAAAGAGTGAGTCGTTATAATAAATTTAACTGCCGTGCACCTTCCTTCGATTAGCAACCATAGGCGTTACTCAAGCAGTTAGCTCGACCCAGGCAACCCTGCGGCACATGGGAGCTTCCACTTAATGCTGCTTCCTTCCGGACCTGACATGGTTCGTGGATTCCCATTGCGCAGGACCCAGGCGTCAACACCACTTACTTGAGGCAGCCCTACAGTACACTAACCTCTAGAAGGGATTCGGCCTCGCTAGAGCGGATTGCGAGTACAGGGCACCGCTACCTCCCCGCTTAGCACGGCAAAATTGATACCATATTTAGTTGCGCCATTAAGTACGACGCATGTATTAGTATATAACCTTCAGAGATAAAATGCAACGTCTACACACTGTAAATTTCTTCTAGTTGTTCATTTTTTCTTTTTTCTTTGTCTTATCTCTTTAAAAAATTCACTTAACAACCTACCACAGGCCTCTTCCTCGACACCCTTTGTAATGTCCACCTGATGGTTGAATCTTTGATCTTGTAATAAATTCATCAATGTTCCAGCACATCCACCCTTAGGATCTGCTGCTCCATATACGACACGTTTTACCCTCGAAAGAACTATTGCACCAGCACACATTGGACAAGGCTCTAATGTTACGTAAAGTATTGCCTCCTCTAATCTCCATGTACCTAAAACCTTACAGGCTTTATCAATCGCCAAAATCTCTGCATGAGCAATTGAACGTTGATCTCTTTCACGCAAATTAAAACCAGAAGATATAACTTTCCCATCGAGAACAATGACTGCTCCAATTGGAACCTCACCAATATCTTGAGCCTTTTTTGCTTCCTCTATTGCTAAATTCATAAAATACTTATCATTATACATACATATACCCCTTATATAATTTACTATTCTGTTACAAGCTAAGAACAAAAGCGCAAGCGCCTTGATCAGCCCCGACAAGCATAAGATGATTTAGAATAGAAGGCGTCTCTTGCCTTCAATTCTAAATTAGCTTATGACCTCGAGGGGCTAGGCGCTGGAGCTGGATGTCAAAGCACAGTCCACGTTATAAAATTTTTATTAAGTCGTTAATTAAAAACAAAAGCGCAAGCGCCTGTACAAAAATTCAAACTTACTTTTGTTAAAAAGGAGAAACATATGGAAGGTCAAACAAAGCAAGCACTTCTTATCATTGATATGATAAATAATTTTCAATTTGAGCATGGTCCTATTTTAGCAAAACGAGCAAATGATATCTCTCTTCGTATCTTAGCTCTAAAAAAGAATTTAAAAAGTAATGGTTGTCCGATTATCTATGTGAATGATCATTATGAACTTTGGCAGGCAGATTTTCAAAGGATTGCCAAAAAGTGTAGAAATACATTAAGCGAAAAGATTATTCATACCATATATCCTGAAGACGATGAATATTTCCTAATTAAACCTAAACATTCCGCATTTTATGGAACAGCATTAAACACACTACTTTATAGTTTAAATATAAAAAGGCTTATTATTACGGGCATCGCGGGCAATATTTGTGTTCTATTTACAGCAAACGATGCATATATGAGAGGATATGACATTACAATTCCTTCTGATTGTATTGCATCTAATGACGAAGAAGATAATCAATTCGCTCTTAAAATGATGAAAAATACACTTAAGGCTTCAATTGTAAATAGTGAAAATGTAAAATTAAATTAACATGTACAGAACCCTCACGTCATATGATGTAAAAAAAGTATGATAAGGAGGTCGAACATGCAAATACATATTGTCCAACAAGGACAAACGTTGTATGGTATAGCACAAGCATACAGTTCATCTGTACAGGAAATTGTTCGCACAAACGAAATACCTAATCCAAATAACTTAGTCATCGGGCAAGCAATTGTCATACCAATAAGGGGAAGATTTTATTGGGTGCAGCCAGGTGATAGTTTATACAAAATTGGCCAAACATTTGGCTTTTCTCCAATTGAGATAGCTAGAGTAAATAATATCCCAATAGATCAACCCCTTTCAATAGGATTAAGATTATATTTGCCTGAAAAAAAGGAAAGAAAAGTTGAAACAAATGCATACATTGAACCAAGAGGTACAAATGTAACTCCAAATTTAGAACAAGCAGCCCGGGATGCTGCACCATACTTGACATATCTAGGTCCATTTAGTTTTCAAATACAAAGAGATGGTACATTAAAAGAACCTTTATTAAATAACTTCCCACAAATAGCGAAACAAAACAAAGTCACATTAATGATGGCAATCACAAATCTTGAAAATGATCAATTTAGTGATGAACTCGGAAGAATTGTTTTAACAAATATGGACATTCAAAATAAACTTTTAAATACTATCGTTACAACAGCGAAGAAATACGGATTCCGAGATATCCATTTCGATATGGAGTACTTAAGACCAGAGGATCGGGAAGCGTATAATCAATTCTTAAGAAAAGCTAAAAATAGATTCAATCAAGAAGGCTGGCTCCTCTCTACAGCATTAGCTCCCAAAACAAGTGCAGGACAAAAAGGCCGTTGGTATGAAGCTCATGATTATAAAGCCCATGGAGAAATTGTTGATTTTGTTGTAATAATGACATATGAATGGGGCTATAGTGGAGGTCCTCCAATGCCAGTTTCACCGATTAATTCTGTAAGAGAAGTACTAGAATATGCAATATCAGAAATGCCTAGTAGCAAAATTATGATGGGTCAAAACCTATATGGCTATGACTGGACTCTACCATTTGTCCAGGGCGGACAATATGCGAAAGCAGTTAGCCCCCAACAGGCCATTCAACTAGCTAGTAAATATAATGAACAAATTGAATATGATTATGAAGCTCAAGCTCCACACTTTAATTACATAGATGATAACAGCAAAGAACATAAGGTCTGGTTTGAAGACGCAAGATCTATTCAAGCAAAGTTTGATTTAATTAAGGAACTTAATTTACGAGGAATCAGTTACTGGAAGCTAGGTCTAGCTTTTCCACAAAACTGGCTGTTAATAACTGATAACTTTGAAGTTGAGAAAAAATAAGAGGATAAAAACGAGGATGACTTAAAATGGTCATCCTCATTTTTATTTACTTCCTCATTCTTCAAATTAGAACAAATCACTTTTATATAAATACTGGAAATGCAGACATTCTCTCAAAAGTTTACTCCAAAAAAGAATTGCTGTGGTAAAATGAACTTTGTCGATTTTTAAAGTATTAGTGGTTCGTTTTAAAGGAGGACCCATTATGAATATACCCTTTATCACTGTTGAGGGCCCGATTGGTGTCGGGAAAACTTCATTATCAAAGGCAATTGCCGACTATTATCAATTTCATTTATTAAAAGAAATTGTTGATGAAAATCCTTTCCTTGGAAAGTTTTATACAAACATTGACGAATGGAGCTTCCAAACTGAAATGTTTTTTCTTTGCAATCGCTATAAGCAACTAGAGGATATTAATAAACATTATCTGCAATTGAATAAATCTGTTGTAGCAGATTATCATATTTATAAAAATCTTATATTTGCAAAGCGCACATTAAAAAACGAGCAGTATGATAAGTATTTAAAGATATACAACATCTTAACTGTTGATATGCCAACACCTAATTTGATTGTTTATTTAAATGCAAGTCTTGAAACTTTACTTTCTCGCATTGCAAATAGAGGACGAGAGATTGAACGTAATATAGACCCTAATTATCTTCAACAGCTTTCAGAAGACTACGAAATAGCAATGACTCAGTGGGAAAAGGAAAACCCCTCTGTTCCTGTAGTAAGATTTAATGGCGACACCTTAGACTTTGTACAAAATAAAGGTGACTTATCATATATATTTAAAACATTGGATCAGTTTTTGCAAAAAGGAGCTATCACAAATGAATTTACGCGATAAATATAATATTCCTCATAACTCAGTTATTACAATTGCTGGGACTGTTGGAGTAGGAAAATCAACGATGACAAATGCTCTAGCAAGAGCTCTAGATTTTAAAACATCCTTTGAAAAGGTTGACTCAAATCCCTATTTAGATAAATTTTATGCGGATTTTGAACGCTGGAGTTTTCATTTGCAAATCTATTTCCTTGCAGAACGATTTAAAGAGCAGAAAAAAATATTTGAATATGGCGGGGGTTTTATTCAAGATCGTTCGATATACGAAGATACAGGGATCTTTGCCAAAATGCACTATGAAAAAGGCACCATGTCTGAAGTAGACTATGAAACATATACAAATCTTTTTGATGCTATGGTAATGACACCTTATTTCCCTCATCCAGATCTGCTTATTTATCTTGAGGGAAGCTTAGATGATATCCTATCAAGAATTAAATTACGCGGACGCCCTATGGAACAGCAAACACCTGTTGAATATTGGGAGGAAATGCATCACCGCTATGAAAATTGGATTAATAACTTTAACTCATGTCCTGTATTACGGCTAAATATAAATGACTATGATATTATGACGGATGAACAAACAATAGAACCAATTATTGAACGAATTGGTTACTTCATAGAGCAATCAAAATTACTAAAAAAATAATAGGCTTGTTCCTCCTTCTGAACTTAATTGGCAGAAGGATGGGACAGCCTCTTTCTTTTATGCAGACTCGCTAACTTTGTTGTTATTTACCATGTAATGCTAGTTTTTGATTGCAGCGTGAGATGATTGCTTTCCTCGGGTCGCCCGGTGAGCCTATCCGGCGTAAACGTTCGTTTAACGACGGAATAACTAGAGTAAACTCCTTGCATGACCCATCAGTACAGGATTTTATAATTTTCCAGACAAAAAAAACCGCTACAATAGTTGTAACGGTTTTATCAATCTCCTATATTTTATGCGCTAATATAGGATTATATTTTAAATTCTGGAGGAGGAAGGGGGATTCGAACCCCCGCGGGTTTTGACACCCCTGTCGGTTTTCAAGACCGATCCCTTCAGCCGGACTTGGGTATTCCTCCGTATCGGACAAGAATTAATTTAACATATTATCGATATACTTGTCAACAATTCATAAAAACTTTTTTAAAAAATTCCATGAATATAAACTATAGTCTACTCTTCTATTTAAAACTCTATACATAGAGCTAGAGAAGTTTGGAAAATATTGATCCAAACTTCTCCTAGTACTCATTATATTAATTATAAACTAATACGTTCCTTATTCCCCATATATGGTCTTAATACTTCCGGAATTATAACTGATCCATCTTCCTGTTGATAGTTTTCTAAGATAGCAGCTACAGTTCTTCCAATTGCTAATCCTGATCCATTTAGTGTATGCACATGCTCCACTTTTGCCTTTGGATCACGTCTGAACCGAATGTTTGCTCGACGTGCTTGGAATGCTTCAAAGTTACTACAAGAAGATATCTCACGGTACGTGCCATAGCTTGGAATCCATACTTCGAGATCATATTTCTTCGCTGCTGTAAAACCTAGATCCGCAGTACACATGCTTAATACTCTGTAAGGCAATTTTAATAGCTGGAGAACTTTTTCTGCGTGTCCTGTTAATTTCTCAAGCTCTTCATAAGAATCCTCTGGCTTAACAAAGCGAACAAGTTCAACTTTATTAAATTGATGCTGACGAATTAACCCTCTCGTATCTCTCCCTGCAGATCCTGCTTCTGAACGGAAGTTTGCACTAAAAGCTGCATAGCTAATCGGAAGCTGTTCAGCCGTTAAGATTTCCTCACGATGCAAATTCGTTACTGGCACTTCAGCTGTAGGAATCAAGAAGTAATCTTCTCCAACGATTTTGAATGCATCCTCTTCAAACTTAGGTAATTGCCCGGTACCAGTCATGCTATCACGGTTAACGATGAATGGTGGCAAAATTTCAGTATACCCATGTTCGTCAACATGTAAATCAAGCATAAAGTTATAGAGTGCTCTTTCTAATCTAGCTCCTAAACCGCGATAAAATACAAAGCGACTACCAGTGACCTTCCCTGCTCTTTCAAAATCCAAAATTTGTAGTTCATCAGCTACTTCCCAATGTGGCTTTGGTTCAAAACCAAACTGTGGAAGCTCACCCCATTTACGAACCTCGATATTATCATCCTCTGTATCACCAATAGGAACACTTTCATGTGGAATGTTTGGGATAGATAAAAGTAGGCTCTCTAATTCCATTTCAACCTCACGTAATTGATCATCTAGAACCTTAATGTCTTCTCCTACTTCTTTCATCCCTTTAATTAAATGTTCTGCATCTTGTTTTTCTCGCTTTAATTGAGCAATTTGAGAAGAAACATCATTACGTTTACTTTTTAATTCTTCAGCAGAAGCAATTAGTTCTCTTCTTTTTTTATCTAGTTCCTCAAATTTACCAAAGTCTGTTAAATCCTCGCCACGTTTAGATAATTTCTCTTTTACTTCTTCAAAGTTCAATCTTAAGAATTTAATATCAAGCATTATCCATTCTCCTTCACTGCTATTTTTAAACAACAAAAAACTCCCATCCCAAAAAGGGACGAGAGTTACCCGCGTTGCCACCCTAGTTAAAAATACAACATGTGTATTTTCCACTTAATGAATAACGGTCACAGCCGGAATAGCCTACTATAGCACTTAGTTAGTTCAGCAATTCATTCAAGGATGGATTCACATGCATCTAACACCGATTTCCACCAACCATCGGCTCTCTACAGATAGAATATCATGCTACTAGTTCCTATCAACACGTTTACATATAAAATTAAGTAATCATAATTTACTATAAGTTTACAGCACCTGCAAGCTTTTTATACAATTACTTTGATTCTTTTACCATATTTACAAATAATTGTGTCATGCGATGATCGTCTGTTAACTCTGGGTGGAATGAACATCCAAGGAATTGACCTTGACGAGCCGCAACAATTCGACCATTATGTTTCGATAGAATTTCGACATCTTCTCCAACCTCAACAATGTGTGGCGCACGAATAAATACTCCTACAAAATCTTCACCAACACCCGTGATCATCAATTCAGCTTCAAAGCTATCCTTTTGGCGACCAAATGAATTCCGTTCAACCGTTACATCTAGAAGTCCTAAATGTGATTCACTATAGCCTACAAGGTTTTTAGCAAGAAGGATTAAACCTGCACAAGTACCAAACATAGGCTTCCCAGTAGCAGCAAAATTCTTTAATGGCTCCATAAAGTCATATTTATCAATTAAACGACGCATTGTCGTACTTTCTCCGCCAGGAATAATTAATCCATCTACTTCATCAAGCTGGTTATGTGTTTTAACGATGATTCCTTCAGCACCACATGCTTCAATTGATCGAATATGTTCTCTTACAGCACCTTGTAAACCTAAAACACCAATTTTTAGCATTGTATAAACTCCTTTTTATTACCAACCACGCTCTTGCATTCTTTGCTCAGGTAAAAGGCTTGAAATTTCAATTCCTTGCATTGCAGATCCAAGTCCTTTTGAAAGTTTTGCAATTAGTTCATAGTCTTGATAATGTGTAGTTGCTTCTACGATTGAGCGAGCAAATTTAGCAGGATTTTCAGATTTGAAGATACCAGAACCAACAAATACTCCATCTGCTCCTAGTTGCATCATTAATGCAGCATCTGCTGGAGTTGCAACACCACCAGCTGCAAAGTTAACGACTGGTAATTTACCTTCTCTTTTGATTTGAAGAAGCAGCTCAAATGGTGCACCAAGATTCTTTGCTTCAGTCATTAATTCATCTTCACTCATCGCAGCTACTTTACGAATTTGAGCATTTACTTTACGCATATGACGTACTGCTTCAACAATATTCCCTGTACCTGGCTCACCTTTCGTACGTAGCATAGAAGCACCCTCAGCGATACGGCGAGTAGCTTCTCCTAAATCACGGCAGCCACAAACGAATGGTACTGTGAAATCACTTTTTAAAAGGTGGTATTCTTCATCTGCAGGTGTTAATACTTCACTTTCATCTATGTAGTCTACACCCATTGCTTCAAGAATACGAGCTTCAACGATATGGCCAATACGTGCTTTTGCCATAACTGGAATTGAAACAGCGTTCATAACTTCCTCAACAATAGTTGGGTCTGCCATTCTTGCTACGCCACCAGCTGCACGGATATCAGCAGGAACACGCTCAAGGGCCATTACTGCTACCGCACCAGCCTCCTCAGCAATTTTAGCCTGCTCTGCATTGATAACGTCCATAATGACGCCACCTTTTTGCATTTCCGCCATTCCGCGTTTAACGCGATCAGTACCTGTTGTATTACTCATTATGTTTTGTCCCCCTTATGTAATTTCCTATTGTAGGATTTGTAATAGAGTGTTTAAAAATCATCTAAGCTATATTTTATCCTAACTTTCAAAAAAATCCTATCAAAATAAATGCAATTAGTAAAACTATTCGTAAATCATACACTATTCTAGTATTTTACCTCCATATGATTTCCATCTTAGCGCAAATTATTAATGTCATTAGTAATTTCCTCTATAAGGAAAGTAGAGTTTTAAGTAGAATAGATAAAAAAAAGCCCCCTATAATAGGAGCCCTTTCACTAAAACCAACCTTTTACTGTATCTGTTACAGTTCCCCATAGACCGCTAAAGAAACCTCCAATTCCTCTCATTGATAATACAAACCAGTTTGCTTTATCAACAGCTTCTTTCGTAATAAGATCTACTTGAGGCGTTTTATTTTTTTCTATAAAGCCTAATGCACTACCTGTTCCGTCATAATTAACTACCATAGTTCCAACCTTTTGATCTTTCTTAACAGGAGCAGTTAACTCACCTTTTTTTGTTAGCTGACTTTCATCAATTTTAAAAGCTGGCTTGTAAGCTTTTTCCTCACCGTTTTTTACTACAAGAGTCAACGCATCTTTTGTCTGAATAGATACATTATCTTCTTTACCTTTTACAACAGGTATTGAAGATTGATTTTTAATTTGATAATTAGCTGGGAATACCTCTTTAACTGAAAAATTATTGAAGGCATAATTCAGCATTTTTTTCGTTTCAACAAATCTAGATTCATGTAATGATTTACCCTCAGCATTCATTACGACAGATATTACTCTCATACCATTTCTAACAGCAGTTGCAGTAAAACATGAACCAGCATTATTTGTAGAACCTGTCTTTAAACCATCCACACCCTCATACTCATAAACTAATCCTGGAAGCATCCAGTTCCAGTTTGGCATGTTTGTTCTATCATCTGTACCTTCTCTAAATACCTTCTTAGGAGTGCTTGCCGTCTCTAAAACTTTTGGGAAATCTTGAATTAATTTTTGAGAGAGTAATGCCATATCACGAGCAGATAATTGGTTTTCTGCATCTGCACTTGTTCCCTCAGGATGCATCCCTTGAAGATCTTCATTTTCCAAACCTGTTGCATTAACAAATTCATAGTTTGTTAGACCAAGTTCTTTCGCTTTTTCATTCATCGTTTTTACAAAAGCTGATTCCGAACCTGCTATAATTTCAGCTAATGCAATTGCTGCACCATTAGCTGAATAAATTGCCATCGCTTCGTATAATTCTTGTACTGAATAAGAACCATCCTGTCTTAAAGGAACATTAGAAAGGCTAGTATTTTGGGAAATTTTATATACATATTCACTAGGCGTATACTTCTGATCCCATTTAATTTTTTTATCCTCAATCGCTTCTAATACTAGATATTCCGTCATAACCTTAGCCATACTCGCTACTGGTAGTTTTTCATCAATATTTTTCCCATAGAGGATTGTACCAGTCGTTTCCTCAATAATGATTGCTGAGCCTGCATTAACCGAAATCGGCTCCTCTGCAGCACTTACAATAGAATATGGGGCAAAAGCTGAAATGACAAATGTGAACGCAAATAGAATCGCGATCAACTGTTTAAATCTTAAGTTGCTCAATGTTATACCTCCAGATTAATTTTTTATCTATATTTAAACATCAGTTTATTTTCGTTATGTTATAATTTGGAAAATCAAAACAAGTTCTTCCTAACCCATACCAAACAACAAGATTGATTTTATCATATAAAGTCCAAAAAAAATAGACAGAGTACAAGACTCTGCCAAATGTTATAGTTCTGTCATATTTAACGAACTATTTGTCATGCATGGAAAATTATAGTGAATAGTTTGGTGCTTCTTTTGTAATTTGTACATCATGTGGATGACTTTCCTTTAAACCCGCTCCTGTCATACGTACAAACTGTGTGTTTTCTCTAAGTTCTTGAAGGTCTTTTGTACCACAGTATCCCATACCAGATCGAATACCACCTACAAGCTGATAAATTGTCTCTGATAACGGTCCTTTATACGGAGTTCTTCCTTCAATTCCTTCAGGAACAAACTTCTTGTTGTCTTCTTGGAAATAACGATCTTTACTTCCCTTTTCCATTGCAGCAACTGAACCCATTCCTCGATATACTTTAAAACGTCTTCCTTGGAAAATCTCCGTTTCTCCAGGACTTTCAGAAGTACCTGCAAGAAGACTACCTAACATAACAGCATGACCACCTGCTGCAAGAGCCTTTACCATATCTCCGGAATATTTGATTCCACCATCAGCAATAATGGATACCCCGTGTTTTCTTGCTTCAGTAGCACAGTCATATACAGCTGTAATTTGAGGAACACCTACACCAGCTACAACACGTGTTGTACAAATTGAACCAGGCCCAATTCCAACTTTTACAACATTAGCACCTGCTTCAATTAATGCCTTTGTAGCCTCAGCAGTGGCAATATTACCTGCAATAATATTCAAAGTAGGGTATTCATCACGTATTGCTTTTACTGTCTCTAAAACCCCTTTTGAATGACCATGTGCAGTATCAACAACAATTGCATCTACACTTTTTTCTACTAACTTTTTTACACGCGTCATTGTATCTGCAGTTACCCCTACAGCCGCTGCAACTATTAAACGACCATGTTCATCTTTAGCTGAATGCGGGAACTCAATTACCTTTTCAATATCCTTTATGGTAATTAACCCCTTTAATACACCATCATTATCTACAAGAGGTAGTTTTTCAATTTTGTGCTTTTGTAAAATACTCTCTGCATCTTTTAATGTTGTCCCTACATCTGCTGTAACAAGATTTTCCTTCGTCATCACATCGTAGATTTTTATAGAGAAGTCTTGGATAAAACGCATATCACGATTTGTAATGATTCCAACTAACTTTTGTTCTTCAGGGTTGTTTACAATTGGAACACCAGAAATTCTATATTTACCCATTAAATGTTCAGCATCGAACACTTGATGTTCTGGAGTTAAATAAAATGGATCTGTAATAACTCCCCGTTCAGACCTTTTTACTTTATCAACCTGCTCTGCTTGCTGCTCAATTGACATATTTTTATGAATAACACCTAAACCACCTTGTCTTGCTATTGCAATAGCAAGCTCTGCCTCTGTTACAGTGTCCATACCAGCACTCATAATTGGAATATTAAGCTTTAAGCTAGGTGTTAGCTTTACACTTAAATCGACATCCCTTGGTAATACCTCTGATTTAGCTGGTACTAATAATACATCATCAAACGTAAGGCCTTCTTTAGAAAATTTTTGTTCCCACATAGTAAATCCCCCTTTTTTCGGCAAAATATTATTAGTAGATTATCAACAGTCATACCGACTGTCAAGGAAGGATTAAAGAGTTTAAATATTTAGAATTTTATAATTGGAGTGTACAACTAATGAATACACAGATTTGGGAACGCTTACTGTCCTATCATTCAACAGAAACAGTTCAAAAAAAACTGGAAAAAACTTATGAAAAACTTTTGTATGAAAATTCAAGTAGTCGTTCATATGATAATTGTTTACGGTTTGTTTATTTTCTAAAACATGGTGAAAATTTTTTCACACAGGCTAATCAGTCACCACCTGCCATTCAACCAATGCTACTGTTTTATGGTATATCACAATTAATAAAAGCATGTCTTATCATTATTGATCCAGAATACCCTTCAACGTCATCAGTGCTTGCTCATGGTGTTTCAAGTAGAAAGCGAAAAAAACAACAATATCATTTCTTGGAAGATGAAATAAAAATTCAAAGAAATGGTTTATTTTCACATGTGGCAAATAAAATATTTCAAATTAATCATTTAGAGGCAGAAAAGTATTCAATGGAGTTACTGCTTAAGCAAATTGCTGAAATGAATGAGGTTTTTTCATTCCATCATTCCCAAAAAACTTCTGTTCTAGTTGATCAAGATCATGATCAATTTTTAATTACTGAAAGTGTTGCACAACTGTTTCATATGTCACCAAAACGTTTGGCAGAATTTCTTGAAGAAAGATATTTATTTGAGTTTGATAAAAGTAATACTGAAGGCATTGTTCTTCTTAAAAGTGTGAACTCAATGGCAACTTATAATTGTATGCCATTTTCATATCATCTTGAGGAGGGAAATTTCTACCTTCCAACGTCACGAGAGGTATTGCTAAAGATTCCAGAATTACTTGTTCATTATCTATTGTTATATAATTTAAGTATGATTTCACGATATGAAACGGAATGGTGGTATGAGCTCCTTTTAGGTGCATCAAACGATGATTATCCTTTCATTTTGCGATACATGGAAATTGCAAAACGAAAAATTCCATATTTTATCTTGAATTTCTTAGAACATAATCTTAAATAAACCCATCTTAATTTGTTATATTTCTGCATATATGAGCTAGTATTCTGCTAGCTCTCTGTGTTATTTTGATTAAGTGGTGTACGTCCTTATACCTCTTTTAAAATACTATATGCTTCTCCTTAGCCTCAGGCTAGTAGGTTAAATTTGTCTTCATTTTTAAATGATTAAACCTTGCGGTTTAGAAGGAATATACAAAAAAGACCAGTATCTCTACTGATCTTTTTCTCTTTTACCTGGCAACGTCCTACTCTCACAGGGGGAAACCCCCAACTACCATCGGCGCTGAAGAGCTTAACTTCCGTGTTCGGCATGGGAACGGGTGTGGCCTCTTCGCCATCATTACCAGATAATTTATGAAATTGAAGGGATGTTCCTTCAAAACTAGATAACGATACACAATTCAATTCACTTCATTTAACGCTTTTATTAGGTTAAGTCCTCGATCGATTAGTATCTGTCAGCTCCACACGTCACCGCGCTTCCACCTCAGACCTATCAACCTGATCATCTTTCAGGGATCTTACTAGCTTACGCTATGGGAAATCTCATCTTGAGGGGGGCTTCATGCTTAGATGCTTTCAGCACTTATCCCTTCCGCACATAGCTACCCAGCTATGCCTTTGGCAAGACAACTGGTACACCAGCGGTGCGTCCATCCCGGTCCTCTCGTACTAAGGACAGCTCCTCTCAAATTTCCTACGCCCACGACGGATAGGGACCGAACTGTCTCACGACGTTCTGAACCCAGCTCGCGTACCGCTTTAATGGGCGAACAGCCCAACCCTTGGGACCGACTACAGCCCCAGGATGCGATGAGCCGACATCGAGGTGCCAAACCTCCCCGTCGATGTGGACTCTTGGGGGAGATAAGCCTGTTATCCCCGGGGTAGCTTTTATCCGTTGAGCGATGGCCCTTCCATGCGGAACCACCGGATCACTAAGCCCGACTTTCGTCCCTGCTCGACTTGTAGGTCTCGCAGTCAAGCTCCCTTGTGCCTTTACACTCTACGAATGATTTCCAACCATTCTGAGGGAACCTTTGGGCGCCTCCGTTACATTTTAGGAGGCGACCGCCCCAGTCAAACTGCCCACCTGACACTGTCTCCCAGCCCGATAAGGGCTGTGGGTTAGAATTTCAATACAGCCAGGGTAGTATCCCACCGACGCCTCCACCGAAGCTAGCGCTCCGGCTTCTCAGGCTCCTACCTATCCTGTACAAGCTGTACCAAAATTCAATATCAGGCTACAGTAAAGCTCCACGGGGTCTTTCCGTCCTGTCGCGGGTAACCTGCATCTTCACAGGTACTATAATTTCACCGAGTCTCTCGTTGAGACAGTGCCCAGATCGTTACGCCTTTCGTGCGGGTCGGAACTTACCCGACAAGGAATTTCGCTACCTTAGGACCGTTATAGTTACGGCCGCCGTTTACTGGGGCTTCGGTTCAAAGCTTCGCTTACGCTAACCTCTCCCCTTAACCTTCCAGCACCGGGCAGGCGTCAGCCCCTATACTTCGCCTTGCGGCTTCGCAGAGACCTGTGTTTTTGCTAAACAGTCGCCTGGGCCTATTCACTGCGGCTTTTCCGGGCTATTCACCCTAAAAAGCACCCCTTCTCCCGAAGTTACGGGGTCATTTTGCCGAGTTCCTTAACGAGAGTTCTCTCGCTCACCTTAGGATTCTCTCCTCGCCTACCTGTGTCGGTTTGCGGTACGGGCACCTCTCACCTCGCTAGAGGCTTTTCTTGGCAGTGTGGAATCAGGAACTTCGGTACTATAGTTCCCTCGCCATCACAGCTCAGCCTTATATGACAACGGGATTTGCCTCGTTGTCAGCCTAACTGCTTGGACGCGCATATCCAACAGCGCGCTTACCCTATCCTTCTGCGTCCCCCCATTGCTCAAATGGTGAGGAGGTGGTACAGGAATTTCAACCTGTTGTCCATCGCCTACGCCTTTCGGCCTCGGCTTAGGTCCCGACTTACCCTGAGCGGACGAGCCTTCCTCAGGAAACCTTAGGCATTCGGTGGAGGGGATTCTCACCCCTCTTTCGCTACTCATACCGGCATTCTCACTTCTAAGCGCTCCACTAGTCCTTACGGTCTAGCTTCACAGCCCTTAGAACGCTCTCCTACCACTGTTCTAAAAGAACAGTCCACAGCTTCGGTGATACGTTTAGCCCCGGTACATTTTCGGCGCAGAGTCACTCGACCAGTGAGCTATTACGCACTCTTTAAATGGTGGCTGCTTCTAAGCCAACATCCTGGTTGTCTAAGCAACTCCACATCCTTTTCCACTTAACGTATACTTTGGGACCTTAGCTGGTGGTCTGGGCTGTTTCCCTCTTGACTACGGATCTTATCACTCGCAGTCTGACTCCTGAATATAAGTCTTTGGCATTCGGAGTTTGACTGAATTCGGTAACCCGTTGGGGGCCCCTAGTCCAATCAGTGCTCTACCTCCAAGACTCTAAATTCAAGGCTAGCCCTAAAGCTATTTCGGAGAGAACCAGCTATCTCCAGGTTCGA